>NZ_JBATLB010000173.1:0-2032 GCF_049669965.1 Muriicola sp.
GGTTTATACTCATTTTTTGATTCATGGTGCATTGAAAAGTAACTCCCATCTTTCAAATAGCCTCAGATTTCCTACATTTATATAAATGATATATAGTGCATAATGCACTATATTCAATTGTTGGCAACAATTAAAACAAACTGAAATGGAACGATTTTATCTATCAATTTTGGCAATTTTCTTCTTCAATATTATACAAGGGCAAAATATTGAACAATCCATTGATAGTTTGATGGCAAAGCAATCTTGGAGTGATAAACCTGGTATAGAAATTTTCATTAAAAAAAAATCTGAAGTACTATACCATAAAGCTTTTGGAATTTCCGATTTAGAATCAAAGAATGAACTCGAAATAAACTCAGTCTATGACATAGCTAGTGTGAGTAAAGAATTTACAGCTATCAGTATTTTACAATTAGTTGAGAGAAAACAACTTGAACTAACCGATGATATTAGAAAATTTATACCAGACTTTCCCACACAAGAAAATATTATAACTATTGAAAATTTGTTGACTCATACTTCAGGAATCAAAAGACATACAAATATAAATTGGGCAGAAAATGAAGCTAGCAAGGAATTTAAAAAAAGTATTGATGTAATCAATTATTTTAAGCAAGACTCTTTAGATTTCCCACCAAATCAGAGACATTCTTATGTAAATATGAACTACATATTACTTGGACATATCATCGAGAAAATATCTGGAAAAACATATGAAGAGTATATTAGAAAAAATATTTTCGAACCATTGAATATGTCCAACACCTTTTTTCCTAAAGTTGGTCAAAACATAACTAATAAACCAAAAGGTTATGAAACAGAAAATAATCAATTTGTGCTACACAGACCGCATTCATATACCCAATCAAAAGGACCTGGAGCCATCCACAGTACGGCAAAAGATTTAGCAAAATGGTATGAAGGACTTTCTACCTTCAAAGTCATCTCAAAAGAATCGCTCTATAAAGCTTGGCAACCATACAAGGTAAATAATATAGAATTATCTAATTATGGGTATGGATTTTATACCGACAAGAAATTTGGAAAGCTAACTGTTTTTCATAATGGTTTTACATTTGGTTATTCCACGTCTGACTTATATTTCCCAGAAGATGATTTATTGATTCTTGTTTTTTCTAACGTTAGTGATATAAATACTATTAACACTAATACTATAATATTTGATATTGCTTCGTCTATATACCAAAATGCAGTTCCTAAATTAACAGCTGAAATGTTAGATAGCTATGTAGGAAGTTATAAGATGGAGGAAGGATTTGGAGCAAAGGTATATAGAGAAGGAATGCAACTACTAATTTCTGTAGATGGAGGAAAAGCTGACAAATTGTTCCCAGAGACAAAGACTCAATTTATGGTTAAAGATTTTCCTGCAAAAGCTGAATTTATCCCCTCATCAAATGGAGGTAAAATGGGTATAGTACTATCGATGGGACCAAATAGATTTAGTGGAACTAAAGAATAATAACTGTTGCCAACAACGGCTATAATTCAGCGCTACTTTAGTACCTCATTGAAATTTCCTACATTTAAATAAAACTACAACTGGCTTAATTGGTTAAACGGCCTGGGCTCGCTTTTGCCGACGTTAATTTTTTCTGCAAAGCAGAAAACCCAACGCTTAGCTTCGCCCTCGTTTCGCGCCGTAATCATAGCCAAAGCCGATGGAATACATTCAGCAAAAGCTGACTTTTGTTGCTCCATTGCTGCGCAATTCCCACCCCAAAAGAAAATGTATTCCATCGACCTGCTAAACCAAATGGCAATCTACAGCTCTAGCTGGGCATCGAGCCAAAACGTAAGCCATCAGCGTACTAAACGCAATTGCCAAGCTCATCCATTTGGTACGACTCCTCGAACTCCCAATACAATAAAGTGGCTTGTGGGTCAATTAGCATTGACCACAAGACGGATAATGGCTATCGAGCTTCCGCTCGACTTCACGCTTCATTATCTCCCACTTTTTGTATCTTCGTTCTCATAGCCGAACTGCGTTTAGCAGGTCGTTGTG
>NZ_JBATLB010000174.1:0-3353 GCF_049669965.1 Muriicola sp.
GATGCTTCTAAAAACCTGGTATGGGTAGATCACAGCTTTATTTCAGAAGGAATTCGGATTCAGCGGAAACAATCATTCGACTATAAATTTTTGGATCTAAAAGGTGTGACAGTGATCAACAGAGATATATCAAACTGCTTTGTAAATGGTTTACCTAATGCTCAAATATCAGCAAAGGTATTTCCCAATAGAGTTTTATCGCATCCTAAAGAACAATTACTGGAACATACCTCCAACGGCTTTGATTTTATTAAGATCGAACTAAATCATTTTATAGGCAATCCAAAGTAGATGAAATTTTGTACTTACATAATGGCCTTTATATTGATACTTGGATGTGTCAATGCACCTACTATTGTAAGTGAGATAAGCGTTGTACCCATTCAAACCCCGCTCACTGCGAAGGCGGGAGATTCAATATCCCTGAGATTTAAAGTTTCCGGTGAAGGTGAGCCATTTTTAATCCTTGAGAATTCATTGGGGACCTCTGTTATCCCCGGGATTCGGGAAAAGGATGAACTGTTGTTTACGTTGCCGACCCAGTTTACACAAAAATCGGGTTTTTGTACCTGGAATCTGGTCCATAATAATAAGCTGGTTGATTCCGGTAAAATAAACATTTCAAGTCTACAGCATCCCGGGCAAATGGAAACCTATTTGGGTCCAAGGAGTATTTATGCAGGCTCTACAGACTACACCATGTTGGTAAATGTACCAACGGATAGTTACGATAATCCTGTAATGGATGGGACCCCTGTGCAAATAAAAAGTCAAGTTCTGTCCAATAAGGAATCCTTTGAAACCACCACCAAAGATCTCATAAGTTGGAAGCGTTTATATCCGGTGGAAAAGTCGGGTCGAATGCTGGTCACAGCCAACGCAGGCGGGAGTAGCACAAAAGAACTAAGCGTGGATATTTTTCCTTCCCAGGCTACTGGTTTCGACTTGTATTCTAGACGTAACCACGAGTACGCAGACGGGAATCAAATCATTATTTTTGAAACTTCTGTGATCAAAGATATGTACGGCAATACCATAAGTGATGGTACACTGGTGACATTTCAGATAACCAATGCCCATGGTAGTAAACTCAAGACCAATGGTACTACCATAAATGGAATTGCAACCGCACGCATGCTTCACCCGGAAGTAGCAGAGAATTGGAAAATAGAAGCCTATGTTACCGGTTTTGCAAAAAGCGACGCGATCTTGATCAACTTCAAACCTGCAATACAAAATTATGACCTTAGCATATCGGAAAATGACAGAACTATACTGGTGGGCCCGATCTTAAGCTTTCTAGATCAGCTAAATCCGGATGGTATAGCCGTTGAGATTAAAATTGCAGATGACAAGAATAAAGAATTTGTCGTAAAAAGAAATATGTCCGTAAATGGTTTTACAGAGTTTACACTATCCAGGGAAGAATTTATAGCAGGGGAATATATGATTGAGGTAACGGTAGCTGGAATTACAAAAAAACAGATCCTACAACTCCATGAATAATATGTGGAATAAGAACATATACAGATCTTTATTGATCCTTTCATTTCTAGGGGTAAATACCGTAATAATTTACGGTATCAGTTCCGTATGGGTCTACCTTAATTCAGGAGCAGACAAATCTACTATCCTTCATGTGCAAGGTGAAACAGAAAGAACATATCTACCTGAAATTCAATGGGGAGATCTGGAGAATCCGGGAAGACCCATGGAAGCCCAAACATTGAAAGAATTACAAAATGATTATTTAAGATCGTGGTATGTAAGAAATAATGCCCTGGCGACAAATGATCCTTACGGGGTTGCGGATTATTATACAGACAGTATGCGGATCAAATTAAATAAGGTACTCGATCTGAATAAACAACATAATACAGCAGTTAAGCAGTCAAGCCTGGTTCATCATCCTTCGCTCGACTTTTACAGCGCAGATGGTGGTCTGGTTGTTTTCACTGACAGGCAGGTAGAAATTTATAGGGAGATATGGCAGAATGAGCAGCTGCAATTAAAAAAGAAAGATACCAGTTCTTATAAGGTAATGATGTTGTTAGAAGATGGGTTTTGGCGGATAAGACATATGGTTGAAATAGAAGAACCAAATGAGGAGGGGCAAATTTCAGAAAAAAACAATATTTCCCAGTTCGATATTGCAAAAATGAAAGGGCTCAATTACTATCCAAGTAAAGGTCCATGGGATACCTTTGGGGTACACTTCAATAAAGAGATAATTTCCAAGGACTTTGCCCAGATTGGAACGATGGGGCTTAATTCTCTACGCATTTTTGTTCCTTACGAGGAGTTTGGGAAAGCCGATGTTTCTAATAAAAACATGGAAAAACTAACAATGTTATTGGATCTGGCAAATATTGAAAGGCTTAAGGTCTTAGTTACCTTGTTCGATTTTTATGGGAATTATGATTTGATGGACTGGACATTGACACACAGACATGCCGAAACAATTGTAAAAACCCTTAAAGGCCATCCTGCACTCCTAGGCTGGGACCTGAAAAATGAACCTGATCTCGATTTCGAGTCGAGAGGTAAAGAACAAGTATTAGCCTGGCTGGAAGAAATGAGTAGTAAGGTAAAGAATTGGGATCCATACCATCCGGTAACTATTGGTTGGTCCTCTCCGGAAGTTGCAAATTTATTGAGAGAAAAGGTAGATTTTATTTCTTTTCATTACTATCAGGATCCCTCTGATTTTTTAGGGAAATACCAGGCTTTAGAAGAAAGGGTAGGAGATACACCTATTTTGTTGGGAGAGTATGGGTATTCTTCTTACAGCGGGATGTGGAATGCATTCTTGGGATCGGAAAAAAAGCAGGCAGAGTATTATAAAGAAATGCAGCGGTATTTGAATGATAAGGGTATACCATACTTGTTTTGGACCCTTTATGATTTTTCTCAGGTGCCTAATTCAGTAGTGGGAGTACTTCCCTGGAGAAAACAACGGCAAAAATACTTTGGCGCTATTTCTATTGAGGATGAGAAAAAACCAAGCTATCAGTATTTAGATCTGTCCTCACAAAAATGAAAGGAGCGCAGCTAACCACACTGCACTCCTCTATACTTAACCTAACCTAAAATCAGTTAAACTTCTTCCCTGAGGGTCTTCTTTTCCGTAGTAAAATTTGGGGAAAAGTAAGGTAAGTTCTTATGTTTTATCGCTTTAAAATAATCCGTATACATTTGAGTGATTGTTGACATTGGCAAGGAACAAGCTGCTTCATAATTCGTTTTTCCCAAATGAATCCTATGTGGATCATTAACCAGGATTTTTTCAATGGCGTTGGCTAATGAATCAGTATTGTCTGGTTCAAAGAACTCTCCTTTATACCCTTCTTCGC
>NZ_JBATLB010000175.1:0-23637 GCF_049669965.1 Muriicola sp.
CCTTTATAAAATCATCGATCCCAACAATATTGATCTGTCTTTTTCCTTTTGTAAAGAGCGTAGCATCATTTAGCAGTAACTCGCCATTGTATCGCCCAAAGAGTTCATGATACATGGCCGGTGTAACGCTACCATCGTATTCTTTATTACCCAGGATGACTATTTTGGGTATTTCCAAAGGGAGCAGTTTTAGAAAGGCCTCCAGAAGTGGTAATTGACTGGGTTTATTAATGGAATCGCCGGTAAAGAACAGCAGGTCGGGTTTTTCCTTTGCGATTCTATTTCCTATCCACTTATGGTAGGTCTTTATCTCCCTTATGTGCAGGTCGGTTAGCTGTATTACCTTGATGGTGTCTTCCCCACTTTCCGCTATATCATACGTGGACCATTTTACAATGTACTTTTCTATCCAAAAAGCATCCAGAAAAAGGAATCCTATGAGTCCCAGGAAAGTTAAAAATACAAACTTTCTCCTGCTAATTTTCATGCTTCTTTATAGATGATCGCCCGGGAACAGCACATTAATTGGCGAGTTCCAGTAAGGCAACCTCATAGGGATTATCCAGGGTTACCCGTCCGTTCTTTACCTCAACCGTCGTCTGGGAATAGGTGTCAAATAACAATGTGCCATCGCCAAAAAACCCTTTTACCCAAAGCGATTTCTTGCCTTTTGGAAGATCTAGTCCTACTGCTACCTTGTCTTTAAATTCCCCATCAATGTAGCTTCGGCCAAATACATAAGGTTTTTTTCCTAAACGTTTATGTTTGCCCGCACCTATAGCCGGATGGTGATTTCGAAACTGACCAAGTTTTTGCCAGTGTGCAAGGATCTCTTTTGTTTTTAGACTATCCAGGTCTCCCCAGTTCATAAATGATCTTAGAGTAGCGTCTCCCACAGTGCCCTCAATAGTTAAATCTCTTGCAGTTTCGTCTCCGTAGTATACCTGTGAGGCTCCGGGAGTTAACAGCAGAACGTTTGCAGCATAAATAGGTTTTTTACGGTCCTTGTCGAAAGGTTCCCCATCATCATGAGATGTCAGGTAATTAAGGACGCTTACCCCATTTAGTTTTGTATGCAAAAGATTGCTGTATTTTCTAAAGATCTGTTCGTACTCCTTTTTAGCATCTGTTTTCAGTTCAAAATTAATAAGGCTGTTAAAGCCATTAGAAAAATAATCTACCTTCTTGTCGCCAAAATCGAATGTACGTCCTCCGGAAATCCCATAATTATATACCTCACCTACCATAAAGAAAGGAGTATTATCCAAAACCTGCTCCTGGTGCTTCCTCTTCCAGCTTTCAAAGGCATAGGCGGCTTCTTTATACAGTTCTCCCCATGCTTTTTCATCCGCGTGTTTTACAGTATCTACCCTGAAACCGTCAATTCCAAGGTCGTTTACGTAATCCGTGAGCCATTTTATAATATAGAACCTCGGCGCGCGAGGATAACCGGTTCTGTCAAAGAACAATTGTAGTTCATCCAACTCCATACTCAACCGTCCTTCTTCCTTCCACTTAGCCAATAAGGCGTCTGGTAGATCAATGGCTTCATCGGTGGCAGTGCGAATATCGGGTAAGTTGGCTACAAGGGTACAGGACGTGGTCGATTCATAATCCTGAAATGTACATATGGGTTCAGTAATTACCCATTCTGCTGGCCATACCGCATCTTGTTCGGTAACCGGACCCGTATGATTCAGCACTACATCCATCACTACCCGTATGCCCCTGTCATGTGCCTTTCTGACCATTTTTTCAAGATCCTTTCTGCTTCCAAAATTAGGATCGAGCGCCGTCCAGTCCTTAGCCCAATATCCGTGATAGCCATAGGAGTTACCTGTTCCCTCATCTGTAGAACCGTGTATCTGCTCCACAACAGGAGTAAACCAAATGGCATTGATGCCGAGATCGGTAAAGTAGCCTTCTTCAATTTTCTGTGTGATCCCCTGAATATCACCTCCCATAAAGCCCCGTAAAGGCCCTGTTTCTTCTGTTCTGTTGAAATTAATGTCATTTTCCGGATTGCCATTATTAAATCGGTCCGTAAGTAAGAAGTAAATGTTGGCACCTTCCCAGCGAAACGGTATAGTTTTTTTTACAATTGGCGGAGATTCTTTTTGAAGGATGACGGGCTGTGATGCTGTATCAGAAGACCTCTTACATCCATAAATAAGGGTCATTAAACACAAAAATACCAGTATTCTCTTCATTAATTGGTGTATTTGAGGAATGCCCGTGTCAAACAAAAAACAACAAGAAATGTCTTGTTATTTCGCGTAGTTCTATTAGGCTTTTAAATTTTTTTAAAGCTATTAAATGATCTTGGATTAATAAAATTTAATTGATCCGATCTGAAATATGGAGGTAACAATGTGTAAGTATTTGAAATTCTGGGAAATGGATATCACCTTTTTCTATTAAGGACCTTGTAGTCTTCGTAGCAGCTACTCATGGCGTCCAGGATTTGGAGGTCATTGGCGGTGGTGATAAAGGATTTTGAGAAATTACAATTAGAAAGAATGTCTTCAATATCTACTTTTTCCAGTTGCAAAAGTTCTGTAAGCGTTTCCCGGTCGAATTTAGAGGCCAGAAGATCGCGGATTTCATCATCTTCTTTGATCAACCGTAATTTTCGCATCTGATTGGGCCTCTTGCCAAAGAGGTTTCGAAGCAAATCGGCCGGATTCAATATAGCTCCTAACACTTTGGTAACAGCACTTGGATTTTTATTACCTGCTTCATAACTCTTCGAAAGTCCTGAAATACTGTATTGATAAGCCGTATTGATAGGGAGGTTCTTGACGTCAATTTCAAGGTATCCGGTAAGTTGATAGGGTCTTACGATCACTTCTTCCAGGGCATAGGCCAATTCTGTGAGCGCTATCTTGGTGTCCGTGAACCTGAACATATCATTGGTAACCCTAATTTTTTGTGATTTAAAACCCAGATAGGAGAAATAAAGAGTGTCATTGACCGTAGCTCTGATAGAGAATTCACCCCGCTCATTTGTAATTGTACCCACTACCTGATTCAGGTTCACCACATGCACACTTTCAAGGGGTTCATCGGTCTGTGCGTTGATTACGACTGCGCTGAATTCCGTTGTTTGCCCAATAGGATCATTCTCCTGCGCATGAATCAGAAAAATACTGCATAGGAAAAGCCATAAGAGATAACTTTTTTTCAATGAATTCCTTTTTTGAACGAATAAACCAAAAAATCTAGAGGAACCTACCTTTTTTAATATAGAATTAACTAAAAGAAACCGTCCCTTTTTTTGCTTCTTCTTTTCCCTGTGCGTTGCGAAGATCCTTTTGAGAACGAACGTTCTTTAAACTTACCTTTTTTACTGTCCTTGTCTCTCCGCCTGCCTTTGTCTTTCCCTCTGCGTCCTCCGCCACCTTCAGGACTTTTAGAGACTTCTACATTTACAAACCTGCCGTCTACCTTGAATTCTTTAAACGTATTTAAGATCAGATCTGTAAATTGTGCATCGGTGTTAAAGAAAGAGAAACTATCCTTCACATCCACCCGGTATACATCATCCTTGCCAATTTCGAGCGTATCCCTAAGGAAATCCTTCAAAGACATCCAATCGTACCCATCTTTTTCTCCTACATTGATAAAATATCTAACGGATCCGTCGGAAGACTCTTCCGTTCCTTTAGAACCTCTGGGCTCCCGTTCACCGCGCTGTCCTTCTGAAGAATTGAGATCTTTTACCTTGCTGTAATAGCTGTAAAATCTTGTAAATTCTACAGAAATTATTTTTTTGATCAATTCCTCCCGGTCTAAGCCTTCAAATACGTCATTGATGGCAGGAAGGTAATTGTCAACGGCATTATTAATTTTTGTATTCCGGATTTTACTTGCCAAATGATACAATTGTATCTCGCAGATCTCCATTCCAGATGGGATCTTCTTGGTTTCGAATTGTTGCTTGATCATATTCTCAATAGTCTTTATTTTACGAAGTTCACTTCGTGTAATAATAACCATTGAAATTCCGGACTTGCCGGCTCTTCCGGTCCTACCGCTTCTGTGTGTGTAGGTTTCTATCTCATCGGGGAGTTGGTAATTGATCACATGCGAAATATCATCCACATCAATCCCCCTGGCGGCCACATCTGTAGCTACCAACATCTGAATTTGTTTTTTTCTAAAGGAGTTCATCACCAGATCTCGTTGGTTCTGGCTAAGATCGCCATGCAATGCGCCGGCATTATACCCATCTTCGATCAACTTTTCAGCTACTCGTTGGGTATCTCTTTTGGTACGGCAGAAAACCACCGAGAAAATCCCCGGGTTAGCATCTGCAAGCCTTTTCAGGGCCTCATACCTATCTCTTCCTCCAACCACATAGTATTCGTGTTGCACGGTATCTACTCCTGAATTTTTTGTGCCAACCGTTACTTCCTGAGGCTGATTCATAAATTTTTTGGCAATGGTAGACACCTCTTTTGGCATGGTAGCCGAAAACAACCAGGTAGATTTTTCTTTCGGAGTGGTAGACAAGATGTCTTTGATATCTTCGAAAAAGCCCATATTAAGCATCTCATCGGCCTCATCCAGGATGCAATAATCGATCTTGCTTATATCGATCATCCCTCTGCCGATCATATCCTTCATCCGGCCGGGTGTGGCCACAATAATCTGCGCCCCGCGTCTGATCTGCTTGGATTGCTCCACAATACTTGCACCACCATAGATGGCAACAATGTTAAGTCCTTTTACATATTTAGCATAAAGCTGCATCTCATTGGTGATCTGCAGACAGAGTTCGCGGGTAGGGCTAAGGATCACGCCTTGCGTAGTTCTGCTTTCGCTATGTATCTTTTGAATTAGTGGAAATCCGAACGCAGCTGTTTTTCCTGTTCCGGTTTGGGCCAAAGCCACCAGGTCTGTTTCATCCTGTAATAAAATGGGAATGGTCTTTTCCTGGACTTCTGAGGGAGTTTCAAATCCAAGGTCTTCAATAGCTTGCAAGAGGGCTTCATTAAGCCCCAGCGCTTTAAATTTTGTCATCTTAAGTTATTTTACGTAATCGCAAATATGAATGTTGCATAGAGCGGTTATCGTAATAACTTTAAGATACTCAGCGCAACACATGCTATACCAGCGGCGTCAATTAAGCGGCAAAGGTACTGCTAATTATTGACAAACCAGGGCATGGGCCACTATTTATAGCTATCCAATCTAAATTCTAATTATACTTTCTTAAGAAAATTGACAAGTTTTGAGAACGCCAAGGCACGATGACTTAATTGGTTCTTTTCTTTCAACGACAGCTCTGCAAATGTTTTATTTAATCCGTCTGGTTGAAAAACAGCATCGTATCCAAATCCATGATGCCCCCTTGGGCTCATTGTGATGATTCCGGGAATGATCCCATAAAAAATGTGGGTCTGTTGGCCCAAATTCAAGGCAATTACTGTAGTGAATTGAGCCCGCCTGTCTGTTTGCTCGCTCATATGTTGTAGTAACTTCTCAATATTTCTACTTTCATTTTTGGGTTCTCCCGCGTATCTGGCTGAGTATACGCCGGGTGCTCCGTTCAGGGCAACCACCTCAAGACCGGTGTCGTCTGCAAAACAAGGAAGGCCATATCGCTCCATAACATAATTGGCTTTTAACCTGGCGTTTCCTTCCAGGGTTTCTGAGGTCTCAGCGATCTCTTCTTTACAGCCCAGCTCGTTGAGCGATTTAAGCATTATACCTTTGGGTAGTAGGTCTCTAATTTCTTCTAGTTTGTGCTCATTATGAGTAGCAAATACAAATTCCATGGGTAATTTTTTAATAGGAGGGGTTTCAAGCTGGTCAAAAGTAGTAATTTTAACTTCCCTTAAGTTCGATAGATATATGCAATTAAGAATTCCTCCTATTGTAATTTTCCTTTTTACTGCGTGCTGCATGTATGTTTTGGAAGCGCTGCTTCCGGTGGGATATTTCGATTTTTTTGGCCGGCACTATTTGATGGCAGCTCTGTTGTTGCTGGCTTTGATTCTTGGCCTTGCCGCTTTAGGACAGTTTTTTAGGACCGGCACTACCATTGACCCAAGAAAACCAGATCGCACCCAGGTACTAGAAACCAAGGGGGTGTATTCTTTTTCGCGGAATCCTATGTATTTAGCGCTTTTATTGGTACTGTTGGCATGGGGATTGTGGTTGGGAAATGCCTTTAACACCCTTCTGGCCGCAGGTTTTGTCTCGGTTATGAATAAGATTCAGATAATTCCGGAAGAAAAGGTGCTAGCACAGAAATTTGGCAAGAATTATGCGCAGTATTGCATAAAGGTAAGGCGTTGGTTTTAAGGCTATGACCTGCTTCCAGGATGAATAGTACAATATTGTGAGCAACTTATAGTTCTATATATTAGCATAATAACTAATAAATTAATATATTAGCTATAATACTTATAATTAATGATTGCAATAATTACAGGAGATATCGTGAATTCGGAACAGTATCCGACTTCCATTTGGATGCCCTTATTGAAAAAGGTGTTGCAGAAAAATGGAAAGCAACCCGAATTTTGGGATATTTACAGGGGCGATGAATTTCAGCTTAAGTCAACCCCGGATAAGGCCCTGCAGTTGGCGATTGAAATAAAAGCCGTCATAAAATCTATTAAAAACCTGGATGTGCGACTAGCCATAGGCCTTGGCGATGAAACGTATGCCGGGGGACGCATTACCGAGGCAAATGGTTCGGCCTACAAACGCTCCGGACGCATGTTCGAGGCTTTAAAAGAGGAGAAACGTACCCTGGCTCTGGCGTGTGGTCATCAACACTATGACCAAACACTGAACCTAATGATCAAATTGGCACTTAATTTTATGGATGATTGGAGTACGGTGTCTGCCAATACAGTAAGCTATACACTGCAACATCCTGAGATTTCTCAAGAAAAAATGGCTGTGCAATTCAAGGTCCAGCAGTCGGCCATAAGCCAACGGCAAACAAGAGCCAGAACACATCTGGTATTAGAGTTAATAGAATATTACCAGCAAACCATTAAACAAATTGTCCCATGATCATATTTATAAAACTGTTGTTGGCTCATCTTCTGGGGGATTTTCTATTTCAACCTACCAAATGGGTTATTCATAAAGAGGTCCATAAAATTGGCTCAAAGTACCTGTATGCACATATTTTGATCCATTTTGTATTGGTATTGATCCTGATGGCGGATATAACCTATTGGAAAATTGCCTTGGTAATAGCCCTGTCACATTATGTGATTGATCTGGGAAAATTATACTCCTCCAAATGGTTCTCAAATAAAAGCATTCCCTTTTTTATTGATCAGGCATTTCACGTAGCCATCATCTTTGGTTGTGCATATTATGGGGAAGTAATAGGGCAGGCAACTTATTTGATAGGACTAATGGACTGGGGCCTTATTACAGCCGTATTTTTCCTGAGCTTCCCTTCGGCTATCATCATGAATATCTTACTAGAAAGGATGTCGGATCAAATTCCACTGGATCATAAATCCCTGCCCAATGCGGGGAAATATATTGGAATGATAGAAAGACTCTTTGTGTTCATTTTCGTCATCACCGGTCGTTGGGAGGGCATAGGTCTTTTGATCACCGCAAAATCTGTATTTAGATTCAACGATCTGAAAGAAAGCAACAGCCGAAAACTTACCGAGTATATCCTGATAGGAACCTTGCTTAGTTTTGGCCTTGCCATCCTTACAGGTATTATATATACTGCTTATTAAATTGAAATCATTGCTGGGGATAGCTCAAACCATGACCATAGGGGTAGAGCGGATCTTTAGAATCATAGGGTAAGTCTTCTTTTTGATTTTTTACAGCTTCCCAGGAAGAAGGCAGTTCAAAAGGTAATTTCCCGGAAGGTTTCCTTATGCCAAACAGTACATCTGCCAATACCTCGTCCCCAACCCCAAATTCTGCGAAAAGCGCACTGCTGGTTTCAGCAATCTCCGTTAAAATTGTCGGACGCTCTAAATTGGCCACCACAATAGAAGGTTTTTGAGATATTAGGTTTAATATTTCCTTTTTTTCTTCCTCTGTATAATACAATCTTCCCTGGTGAAAAAATTGTTCCAAAAAGTAGTCCGATCTTTCGTCAAATGGTGTGCCAATCCTCTTGACAATGACATCCGCGTCCTTAGGATTATCTACCAATTCACCCGGGCCATCAAAGACCTCAGGGTTTGTCATCCCTTCAACATAGAGTTTAGTTCCTTCCTTGAGTGGAAGCAGTGCCTTATTCTTCAATAAGACCATAGAGGCGGCTTGCGCTATCTGTCCTTTCTTTCTAAAGTTTTCCTGGCCTGCAATTTGAGTAGCTTTTTGCTCATCTACATAGGGATTATCGAACAGACCCAAACGAAATTTATCTTTCATAATTCTTTTTACGGAGATATCCAACCTGCTTTCATCTACCTGGCCTTCCTGTACCAGGGCAATGATCAATTCTGGTGCGTTTTCCCCTCCAAACTGATCACAACCTGCCTCTAAGGCCTTTTTTGCCCTTTCTTTTGGCGAGAGATCTTCAACTCCCCAGGCACGGGCTTCGCCCATTTTTGAATCTGTTAGAATGACCCAATCCGTACAGACTACCCCTTGAAAATTAAGGGAATCACGCAGCAGACCCTGAATAATATCCTTATTAAAACCAAAGGCAACATCTTCGCTGGTCTGCCCAACCGGAATTCCGTAATAAGGCATGATCTGAGCTGTGTGCGCCGGAAATGCCCCCTTGGTGAAGGGTATCAGGTGATAGTCAAAATTATTTCCCGGGTATACCTGGTCCTTCCCATATGGAAAATGGGCATCTTCCCCGTCCTTCTGAGGTCCACCGCCGGAAAAGTGCTTGGTCATACACGCTACACTTTGTGAATCCAGAGAATCACCTTGAAACCCTAAGACATAAGCTTTTGTCATCATTGCGGACAAGTAGGCATCTTCGCCAAAAGTACCGTTAGCGCGTCCCCATCGTGGTTCAGTGGCCAGATCGGCCATAGGGTGTAAAGCCAGCCGAATACCAACTGCTTTATACTCTTGTCTTGCGATATCTCCGAATTCCCTAACCAGCAAGGTGTCTCTGGTTGCTGCCAGGCCCAATGAACTTGGCCATTTTGAAAAAGCGGGAGTATATAGTCCGGCGCCTGGGTTATTCTTTTCCATTCCATGTCTGGGATCAGTGGCAATGGTGATCGGAATTCCGAGTCGCGTTCTTTCTGCCATTTTCTGGACGATATTGTTATATTTTGCCATTTTATCGGCCTCTATAGAGGCCAGGATATTAAAGCTATTCATTTTGAGTCTTGCGATCAGTTCAGAATTTGAAGGCAGTACAAAAGACATCATCAGCGCCACAGGATCTGTGGATAATACAGGAGTTTCCATGGGCTCACCATCTGGTGTTGTGCCAATCATAGTGATAAACATGGAACCCGCTTTTTCTTCCAGATTCATCTGGGATACCAAGTTGTTTACCCTTTCATCAATTGGAGCATTTGGATTTTCATAGATGTCCATTTTGCCATTTTTATTCAAATCTCTGAACGAAATACCAGATTGCACTAGGGTGGGTGCTTCTTCCCCTAATAATTTGTAATTCGCGGAGGAGTCCATTTTTTTGCTAAAATAAATGATTGTATATCCTAGTATGACTATGATGAGTGCACCGAGTAAAACGTATTTCAGAATCTTTAATAGTTTTTTCATTCAGAAGATTTTTTGATGCCAATTAAAAATTTAACAACCCCATTGATTCCCAAATTCCCATAAAAGAGGTTCAAAATAAACAAAATATTTATTGAATAGCGCTTAAAGACATCGATCTTATAGTTTTACATGAATTGCATACACTGATCCCTATAAATTTCTACTTTTACACCACCTATTTACAAACTATGATCGCAGTGGGAAGAAAGTATGTTTTCGATTTTGATAGTACCCTGACCAGAGTCGAGGCCCTGGATGTTCTTGCAGAAATGACCTTACAGGGGCGGGTAGAACGCGAAGAAATCATAAAAGAAATTCAACATATCACTAATCTGGGAATAGACGGGGATATTTCTTTTACAGAATCTCTGGAACGAAGGATTAAATTGCTTGGAGCCAATAAAAAACACCTGGAGCCATTAGTAAAAGAGTTGCGTAAAAAGATCTCCAAATCTATCGCCTCCAATAAAGAATTCTTTGAGAAATATTCGGAAGACATTTATGTGATCTCATGTGGTTTTAAGGAATTTATAGATCCCATTGTGAAGGAGTACAACATCCCATCAGAAAGAGTGTATGCCAATACATTCGACTTTGATGCCGATGGAAATATCATAGGTTTTGACGAAGATAACGTACTGGCTAGTCACAACGGAAAAATTGAGTGTCTGCGCCAATTGGATCTGGATGGAGAAGTGCAGGTAATTGGGGACGGTTACAGTGACTACGTTATGCGTGAAGCCGGGATAGCCCACAAATTCTTTGCCTATACCGAAAACGTTCACAGGGAAAAAGCGGCTTCAAATGCAGATCACATTACACCTAACTTGGACGAATTCCTATTTGTGAACAAGCTCCCGAGGAATATTTCCTATCCCAAGAACAGAATTAAGATCCTTCTGCTAGAGAATGTTCACCCCATTGCTTTTGATAATCTTTCTGAGGATGGGTTTTCAGTGGAATTGATCGATAGGAGCTTAAGTGAAGAAGAACTTATAGAAAAAGTAAAAGGTGTCCATGTTTTGGGGATCCGTTCTAAAACGCAGATTTCGCCAAAAGTTCTGGATGCTGCCAATAAGCTTTTGGTGGTAGGTGCTTTTTGTATTGGAACTACCCAAATTGATCTCGATTATTGTCAGAAAAAAGGGGTAGTGGTATTCAATGCACCATACAGTAATACCAGATCAGTGGTAGAACTGGCTATTGGTCAGATCATTATGTTGATGCGAAATATCTTTCCAAGAAGTGTAGAGATACACCAGGGTCATTGGAACAAGACCGCCAATAATTCCAAAGAAGTACGGGGAAAAAACCTGGGGATCGTAGGTTACGGGAATATTGGAAAACAGCTATCTGTGCTTGCAGAGGCCATTGGCATGCGCGTATACTATTACGATCTGGAAGACAGACTCGCTTTGGGAAATGCCATAAAATGTAGTAGTCTGGAAGATCTGCTGAACGTTTCCGATGTGGTATCACTGCATATAGATGATAGTAAAAACAACCTCAATTTTATCGGAGAAAGGGAATTTAACCAAATGAGAGACGGGGCAATTCTTATCAACTTATCAAGAGGTTTTGTGGTAGATATCCCAGCGATGGTAAATGCCCTGAAGACTAAAAAACTGGCGGGCGCCGCGGTAGATGTATATCCCGAAGAACCTGCAAGCAACGGCCCATTTAAAACAGCTCTGCAAGGTATTCCTAATGTGATCCTAACGCCGCATATAGGAGGAAGTACAGAAGAGGCGCAAATGAATATAGCCGACTTTGTCCCCAATAAAATAATGGATTATATAAACTCCGGAAATACGGTAGATGCCTTAAACTTCCCCAATATTAGGTTACCCAAGCAAAATAACGCCCATAGATTCCTGCATATCCATCGAAATTTACCCGGTGTGATGGCTCGGATCAATGATGAATTTGCCCATTATGAAATGAATATTTCCGGTCAATATCTATCTACAAATAAAGAATTGGGTTATGTAATAACAGATCTGGACAAGGACTATAATAAGAAAGTTATTCAGGCGCTCAAAAAAGTAGAAAACACAATTAAATTTCGGGTGCTTTATTGATGGTGGTAGGGCTCGTTCCGCAAGATGGTGAAGCCTCGGTATAACTGTTCAACAAAAAATAAGCGTACCATTTGATGTGAAAAGGTCATGGCCGAAAGACTTATTTTATCCTGAGACCTTATATAGACGGTATTACTAAAACCGTAGGGACCTCCAACCACAAAGACAAGTTGCCTTGTACCGGCATTCATAAATTTCTGAAGGTAATTGGCAAAGTCAATGGAAGGGTATTGTTTTCCTTGCTCGTCCAATAAAACCATCACATCCGTTGTACCGATCCTGGCCAATATAGCTTCTCCTTCCTTCTCCAGTTGTTCGGGGATCGATAGGTTTTTGGTCGACTTAAGAGCCGGGATGACCTCTAATTCAAATTTTATATAATGTTGCAGCCTTTTCTGATATTCCGATATCATGGCTTGCAGGCCTTTATGGTCGGTTTTACCTACCACTAGCAGTTTGATTTTCATGACCCAAAGGTAAAATTTTCACGAAATTCAGATTCTTTATTGGTGATTGTTTTTAGTAATTTTATCCGATAGATTGTAATTACATGATTTCCGAAGCAGCCTTCCAACAAGAAATACATCAGATCATCGTAAACGGCATAAGAGAAGATGTTGGCGATGGAGATCACAGTTCTCTAGCTTGTATTCCGGCAGAAGCAAGCGGGAAGGCCAAACTTCTGGTAAAAGAAGAATGTGTTATTGCCGGGGTAGATTTTGCAAAAAAGGTTTTTCAATATGTAGATCCCCATCTGGCCATGGAGATCCTGGTGCAGGACGGACAAAAAGTGCGTTATGGAGATATTGTATTCTATGTCAGTGGGTCCTCTCAGAGTATTTTAAAAGCAGAAAGGCTGGTGCTAAACGCCATGCAGCGTATGAGTGCCATTGCAACAAAGACTGCCCAATACGCCGATATTTTGAAGGGAACCAAGACCATGATTCTCGATACCAGAAAGACCACCCCGGGGATCAGGGCCATTGAAAAATGGGCGGTAAGGATAGGAGGAGGGGAGAACCACCGATTCGCATTATACGACATGGTTATGTTAAAGGATAATCATATAGATTTTGCCGGTGGAATCACGAAGGCGATCGATAAAACAAATAAGTACCTAAAAAAACATCAAAAGAACTTAAAGATCATCGTTGAAGCCCGTAATCTTGGTGAAGTGGAGGAGATTCTCCGATCTGAAGGCGTCTATAGAATACTGCTCGATAATTTCAATTATCAGGATACCAGAAAAGCTGTTGAAATAATTGGAAATAAATGCCTTACCGAATCTTCAGGAGGTATCAATGAACAAACCCTTCGCAAATATGCAGAATGTGGGGTGGACTATATTTCATCCGGGGCCCTGACCCATTCTGTAAGCAATAAAGATCTGAGTCTAAAAGCCGTATAGATGACAAAAGAGGTAGAAGATAAATTAAAAAAGATACCCGTCATTAATTGGCTTGCTGCACTGCTCAAGAAGATAAAACTGGTAGGATTACAGGGGCTTTCTCTTTACGACCTGATAGAAATGTATATCAAAGGGATCGTTCAGGGTGCACTCTCAACCAGGGCAAGTTCTATTGCCTTCAGTCTGTTTATGGCTTTGTTCCCGCTTTTAATTTTCCTGGTAACTCTCATACCCTTTATCATACCTTTCGTAAGTGTAGGTAATGAGGATTTTGATACTCAATTTCTACGATTTCTGGAAACCTTTCTCCCAACTGCAACAGGCGAGTATTTTGGAGAGATCTTTACGCAGATTAAGGATCAGAAACAGGGAGGGCTATTATCCTCTGCTTTTGTTCTTTCCATTTTTCTAATGACCAATGGTGTTAATGCCATCTTTGCAGGATTTGAAACCTCCTACCACAGTATCCTTACCAGGAATTTTTTTAAACAATATGCCTACGCGCTGATTGTAGGCATCATCTTGTCGTTTTTATTGATGGCAGGAGCGGTTGCCTTTGTGTATTTTGAATACACCCTGGAATATTTAAATGTATGGGCTGCCGAATCGAGCGGAGTCGCAGTCGATCCGAATGATCTTAATGGGGCAAGGGCCGGAAAAGTATTGTTCTTTGCAGTGCTGTCTTATTTTACAACGGCGATTCTTTACTATTTTGGAACTGCCGAAGGAAAGCAGGCACGCTTTTTTTCCTATGGGGCACTCATGACCACTTTACTCTTCTTACTTACCTCATATCTGTTTGGGGTGTATATTGAAAAATTTGCTCGTTATAATGAGCTTTACGGAGCCTTGGGGGGATTGCTGATCTTAATGGTGTATATCTGGCTGAACTCAAATATTTTGTTGCTAGGGTTTGAACTAAATGCGACACTTAACAGCCTCAAACAAAACATGAATACCAAAAAAGTCTCCTCTTAAGCCACACCTATGCAGCATTTTATTGATGTGATCTTACCCATACCCTTAGAGAAACTCTTTACGTATTCGGTTTCACAAGAGGCCGCTAAAGTTCTACAAAAAGGGATGCGGGTTGCGGTACCCTTTGGTAAATCAAAGATCTATACAGCCCTGGTGTATGAGATTCATACAAATCCACCTACAGCCTATGAGGCCAAGGATATTCATGAGGTCATTGATGCGCTTCCCCTGGTGACTCCACTTCAAATAGATCATTGGCAGTGGATGGCTCACTACTATATGTGCACCTTAGGAGAAGTATTCCGCACAGCAGTTCCCAGTGCCTTTCTTTTGGAGAGTGAGACCTTCGTCCTTAAAAATAAAAGTATTCAGCCGGATGAATCTTTACTTGATGATCAGGAATTTCTGGTGCTGGAAGCCCTTGAACACCAGGAATCACTAAAAATCAGCGATGTCAGTGCCATCCTCGATAAAAAAACGGTGTTGCCAATGCTCAACAGGATGTTGGGAAAAAAGTATATCCTCCTGAAAGAGACCTTACATGAACAATATAAACCAAAGCAGTTGCGAACAGTTCGGCTGCATGATCAATTTAGTTCTGAGGAAGCTTTGAGTGTCCTTCTCGAGGAATTGAGCAGGGCACCAAAACAAAGAGAAGTTTTGTTGCATCTCTTTCAGCTCCAGGCCACTGCGCAAAACCCCATTTCAGTTTCCGAACTTCAGACCAGAAGCGGCGCTTCTTCCGGGGTGATTAAATCGTTGGTCGAAAAAGGAATCCTCGAAGAGCAAATGCTTACCATAGACAGAATTACCTACGACGGAGAGGCAACTTCTGCTAATAAATTTCATTTGAGCAATTTTCAAGAGGCGTGTTTACAACAGCTCAAGTCGTCTCACACCTCCAAGCAGGTAACACTGCTCCACGGTATAACCTCCTCCGGTAAAACGGAAGTGTATATAAAATTGATAGAAGAGTACCTGAACGTAGGGAAGCAAGTGCTGTACCTTCTTCCTGAAATTGCCTTAACAACCCAACTTATTGAGCGCTTACAGGCCTATTTTGGTGAAAAGGTGGCTGTTTTCCACTCAAAGTACAGTCAGAATGAACGTGTAGAGGTCTGGAACAATGTTTTACAGAATGAGTCCAAGGCACAAATAGTAATCGGGGCGAGGTCTTCTCTTTTCCTACCTTTTACAAAACTTGGCCTGGTCATTATTGATGAAGAACATGAGAACTCTTTCAAACAATACGATCCTGCACCCAGATATCACGCCAGGGACGCTGCCATTGTATTAGCGACCTTGCACAAGGCAAAGGTGATCCTGGGCTCTGCCACACCAAGCCTTGAAAGTTTTTACAATGTTCAAAAAGGAAAATACGGATACGCCTTTATGGACCAACGATATGGAGGGGTCCAATTACCTGAAATTGAATTGGTGGATATAAAAGAGGCTTCCAGGAAAAAAAGAATGAATGGGCATTTCTCTGAAAGACTTGTAAAGGAAATATCAGAAACGCTGGCTTTAAAAGAACAAGTAATTTTATTCCAAAACAGAAGGGGTTATGCCCCTATTGTGGAGTGTACAACTTGTGGCCATGCTCCCCAATGCCCTAATTGTGATGTTAGTTTAACCTACCACCAGGCGAAGAAACAACTGCGTTGCCATTATTGCGGATTTCATATGGTCCTTGAAGAACAATGTATGGCCTGCGGTAGTGCAACCCTGGATACAAAAGGCTTTGGCACGGAGCAAATAGAACAGGAGTTATTAACATTATTTCCAGAGGCAAAGGTGGGCCGGATGGATCTTGACACTACCAGAGGTAAATACGCCTATGAGAAGATCATCGGTGCCTTCGCTCAAAAAGAATTCGACATTCTGGTTGGTACTCAAATGGTGACTAAAGGACTAGATTTCAGGCACGTAAATCTGGTGGGGATCATGAATGCAGATTCGTTGCTTAATTTTCCGGATTTCAGAGCACATGAGCGAAGCTATCAACTCTTGACACAAGTGTCCGGAAGAGCAGGCAGAACTGAAAAGAGAGGCATAGTACTTGTGCAAACCTATAATCCGTTTCACAGTATTTTACAGCAAGTGGTTGCAGGAAACTATATGGCTATGTATGAGGAACAGATGTCTCAAAGGGAGCAATATCATTACCCGCCAACTAACAAGATCATAAAGATCAGTTTAAAGCATAAGGACTACAATTCACTTAATGAGGCTGCTACCTGGTTTGGCAAGGCATTGCGCAATGTTTTTGGGGCGCAAATATTAGGGCCAGAATTCCCTCCGGTGGCAAGGATCAGGAATCAGTATATTAAACAGATATTGGTAAAAATCCCCAGAAAACAGTCGCTTAAACAAACAAAAAATAGCATTAAAAGAATTGAAAATTCCTTTAATGCTATTTCCTGGTACAGAAGTGTGCGCGTAATCTACGACGTAGATTACTTTTAACTAAACGTTGCTTAACGCTTCGGCCAGTTCTGTTTTCTTATTTCTGCTCAGAGGAATAGACCTGCCACTAACTTCAACATTCTTGCTGTTGAATTTTTCGATCTTTTCCAGATTCACAATATACGATTTGTGGATCCTGAGGAATTTATCTTCAGGTAATTGTTTTTCAAAAGCCTTCATGGTAGAAAGGATGACGATATTGGCTTCGTCTGTAACTAATTTTATATAGTCTCCAAGTGCTTCTATCCATTTAATATCGTTTAAAATAACCTTGCGCTTTTTAAGGTTACTTTTAACGAAAATATGTTCTTCATCCTCAGCTACCTGGTTCATTTGCTCGAATTTGGCGACTGCTCTTTTAACAGAGGCGTCAAAACGGGCCATAGTAATAGGTTTGTGAAGATAATCCGTTACATCGTAATCAAATGCTTTTAAGGCATAGTCCGGTTTACCGGTAATTAAGATGACTTGTGGGCTATTTTCCAATGATTCCAACAGATCAAAACCACTAATGATCGGCATTTCAACATCCAAAAAGATAAGGTCAATCTCATTGTTCTTGATGCCGTTCTTGGCTTCAATAGCGTTGCTGTACTCCGCAACCAGGGCTAAATTCGGATGATTATTCACCAATTTTGCAACTGCCATACGCTGCATAGATGAATCGTCAACAACAATACTTCTTAATTTCATAAAGGGTTGATTTGTGGGGTTAAATCATCGACAAAGTACTAAAAAAACGGGATGTTCTGCAACAAAAGTTGTGAACAATTCATCTGTTTCTTACCATACACGATGAGCATAATTTAGGTTTATAGGTTAAGTTCAATTTGAAACATATAGTACCAATAACGAAGAAAACTATAATTTCTTGTAAATAGACAGAAGAATTATTACTTTTGCACTCCTAAAAATTGTATAATCATATGAATCATTACGAAACTGTTTTCATCTTAAATCCCGTTCTATCTGATGTTCAGATAGAGGAAACAGTTAAGAAATTCGAGGATTTCTTAATTAAGAATGATGCCAAAATGGTATCAAAAGAGAATTGGGGCCTTAAAAAATTGGCATATCCCATACAACACAAAAAAAGTGGTTTTTATCATTTGTTCGAATTTGCGGTACCTGGTGAAGTGATTGCTCCTTATGAGCAGGAATTTCGCAGGGACGAACGTATTATGCGTTTCTTAACCGTAAAACTTGATAAGCACGCTATTGAGTGGGCAGAGAAAAGAAGAACAAGACAAAAAGCTAAAGCGTAAGGATATGGCAACATTACAACAACAAGCAAAAGGTAAGAAGGACGGAGAAATTCGTTATTTAACCCCATTGAACATTGAGACCAACAAACAGAAGAAATACTGTCGCTTTAAAAAATCGGGTATCAAGTACATCGATTATAAAGATCCAGATTTCCTGATGAAATTGGTAAACGAACAAGGTAAGTTACTTCCTAGAAGGCTTACCGGAACTTCTTTGAAGTATCAGAGAAAAGTAGCTCAGGCGGTAAAAAGAGCAAGGCATATTGCCTTAATGCCGTACGTTGGAGATTTATTAAAATAAAAAGAAACAGATCATGGAACTTATTTTAAAAGAAGACGTACAAAACCTTGGATTTAAAGACGATCTGGTTTCAGTAAAGAATGGCTACGGCAGAAATTACCTGATCCCTCAAGGCTTGGCCGCTATGGCAACACCCTCTGCAAAGAAAGTATTGGCAGAGAATTTAAGGCAAAAGGCTCACAAAGAGAAGAAGGTTGTTGATGCAGCCAATAAAATGGCAGAGGCTCTTAAGCAACTGGAAGTTAAGATCACGGCCAAAGTAGGTGCCGGCGACAAACTCTTTGGTTCTGTAACCAATGGAGACCTTGCCGATGCCCTGGCAAAAGAAGGCCACGAGATTGACAAAAAATATATTTTGATCAAAGGAGGAGCCATAAAAAGGGCTGGGCCATATGATGCGCAGATACGCCTGCACAGAGATGTGATGGTCGACTTTAATTTTGAAGTGATCGCCGAACAGAAGTAAGGCAGTCTTACGTTTATAAAATCTAAAGAGCTATGTATTCATAGCTCTTTTTTTTGGATGCCAATCCGGAGCCTGCAGAAAGCCTAAGCTTTGACAATGTATTAGGAGGTAGAGCAGATATAGGTATTTAACCTATCTAAGTCTTTGATACGAACCGGTATGAGACCTTCGCGGCTATTACCAGTCAGATATACAGATGGAGAGCACAATTGGGAGTACGCACTGTTTTTAACTAAGGAATAAAATCTTATTTTTGGGCCGCCCTAAAAAGGCGGCTTTTTTATGAAATATACACGCTTAACAAAACAGCAACTAGAGGAGTTACATCAGGAATTTATAAACTTTTTGGCTACCCAGAGTATCACCGGACCAGAGTGGGAGATGATTAAACTCAACAGGCCACAGGTAGCCGAAGAAGAACTCGATGTATTTAGCGACCTAGTATGGGAAGGGGTGCTCCACAAAGTTCAGTACCTGGAAAATATTTCGGAACAACAAATGCACCTGTTCTATCTTCCCGAAAAGGAAATGAAGCTTATCTCGGTGAAAGTCATGAATCCCAAATTAGATCTGCGTACCCCAGAGGGATTTAACTGGTTTAAAAAGAACTGGCAGTCAGATTTTGTGGAATACCTGGTAGCCTCCAAGGCCTATACGGACGACAAGAACCTTGATAAATTTAAACTCATCCAACAGGGAGCAGTGATCACCAAGGGAGATCTCTATCAATGGTTTGATAAAATCATAGAATAAGTCGATATTTGCCCAACTACATTAGAACATGGCTCAAAAACCGTCTATTCCCAAAGGTACCCGCGATTTTACCCCCCAGGAGGTTGCAAAGCGGAACTATATCTCAGACACTATTAAAAGGCAGTTTGAATTGTTCGGATTTCAGCCTGTAGAAACGCCTTCCTTTGAGAATTTAGACACCTTATTAGGGAAGTACGGCGATGAGGGCGATCGATTGATTTTTAAAATCCTTAATTCTGGTGACTACCTTAATAAGGTGGATGAAGCCAGCTTAAAAGAGAAAGATCTCGCCAAACTAACTCCCCAGATATCAGAAAAAGCCTTACGCTACGACCTTACCGTGCCTTTTGCCAGGTATGTGGTAATGCATCAAAATGAGATCGATTTTCCTTTTAAGCGATACCAGATCCAGCCGGTATGGCGAGCAGACAGGCCTCAGAAAGGGAGGTTCAGAGAATTCTTTCAATGCGATGCCGATGTGGTGGGAGCCAATTCTCCGATACAGGAAATTGAATTGATCCAATTGTACGATGCGGTTTTTACGGACCTGGGGCTAAAACAAGTTTCCATCAAATTAAATCACAGAAAGATATTATCGGGGATCGCAGAGGTTATTGGGGCCCAGGATAAACTGATTCCATTTACAGTGGCCCTGGATAAGTTGGATAAGATTGGTACAGAAGGGGTCATAAAGGAATTATTGGCCAACGGGATTAGCGCCGAGGCGGTAGATCTGGCCATGCCATTATTTACCATAGCAGATAAGAACAACCCCTTCGCTGTCTTATCTACCTTTTTAACAGACTCAGACATAGGGCAAGAAGGGATCTCGGAACTGAAATATATCACAGAGAACATTGAGAAATTAGGTCTTTTAAGCGCAGAGGTATCTTTAGATGTATCCCTGGCCAGAGGACTTAATTACTATACCGGAGCTATTATGGAAGTGGCTGCCCCTGCGGGGGTTTCCATGGGGTCTATTGGCGGCGGCGGCCGATATGACGACCTTACAGGAATTTTTGGCATGAAGGATCTCAGCGGGGTTGGGATCTCCTTTGGACTAGATCGTATTTATCTGGTCCTGGAAGAACTGGGGCTTTTTCCGGAGACCATCGACCAATCCGTAGAGGTGCTTTTTATGAATTTTGGGGAGAAAGAAGTGATGGCTTGCCTGCCATTGATCCGGACCCTGAGAGCTCAAGGAATAAAAACGGATCTCTATCCAACGGAAGCAAAACTTCAGAAGCAGTTCAAATATGCCAACAACAGAAACATACCATATGTTGCGCTGCTTGGAAAGGATGAATTACAGGAACAAACGGTGGTGATTAAGAATATGGCAAAGGGGTCGCAAGAGGCCTACTCCTGGAAGGAACTCGCATTATTTAGTAAAGAAGTGCGCTCCGAAGGGCAGAAATAACCTCCTTATAATACACTACGGAATGAGGTACATAGGGTAGAGAAGGTGCTTTGCTAAACAAATCTTTTTCCCAAACATGAATAGGTTTTAACAGGAGTTCAGCCACTTCCTCTTCTTGCTTAGACAAGCTCTCCAGAGCTGGTTTTAGGCTACATATAAAGGTATGATGGAATTCGCAATCTACTAAACCGGAATGATGTTCCTGAACCGACTTAAACACCCCAATGGGTTTTAAATCGTTTTCAACTACGTCTAAACCAATTTCTTCTTTTATTTCTCTGATTGCCCCCGCAAATATAGTTTCTCCGGCGCTTACGTGCCCTGCAACAGAAACATCCCAGCACAAGGGAAAGGTCTTTTTGATCCGGGCTCGCTGTTGCAATAAGACCTCACCAGTATCTGTGTAAAACCATATATGAACAGTAGGGTGGAACAAACCTTTTTGGTGAGCCTCAGACTTTAAAATCCTTTGCCCGGTATAATTCCCTTTGGTATCAAGCAGATCTACCCACTCTTCCATACGTGATAATTGAATGCATTATACCATTTATAACCTACTAACTGGGTCCAACATTTTACTACTGGTATGTTAGTCGAAATAGCTAAAAGTCTCTCCCGCTTTAATGGTCAAGAGTGTTTCATAGATGAGTCGGATAACATTTTCCACATCATCCCTGTGCACTGTTTCCACGGTGGTATGCATATAGCGCAGGGGTAAGGATATAAGGGCCGAAGCAACTCCTCCGTTACTATACGCAAATGCATCGGTATCGGTACCCGTAGACCGGGAAGAAGCCATACGTTGGAAAGGTATCTTACAGTTTTCTGCGGTCTCAATGATACGCTCTCTTAATTTATTCTGAACGGCAGGTGCATAGGAGATCACCGGGCCGGCTCCCAATTCGGTATGGCCTTGAGTTTTCTTGTCGATCATGGGGGTTGTAGTATCATGACAAACGTCTGTTACGATAGCTGCATTAGGGCGGATGGTCTGAGTGATCATCTCTGCACCTCGCAGTCCTATCTCTTCTTGAACAGAGTTCGTTATATACAATCCGAAGGGCAGTTTTTTCTTGTTCTCATGCAGCAACCTGGCTACTTCCGCGATCATAAATCCTCCGGCCCGGTTATCGATGGCTCTGCAAACAAATTTGTTCTTGTTCAAAATATGAAATTCGTCCGGGTAGGTAATAACACAGCCCACATGAACACCCATTTTCAGAACCTCCTCTTTTTTCTTGGCGCCAACATCGATAAAGATATTGTCTAGTTGCGGTGGCTTTTCCTTGCTTTTATCCCTGGTGTGAATAGCGGGCCAACCAAAGATCCCTTTTACGATCCCTTTATTGGTATGGATATTCACCCATTTGGAAGGTGCTATCTGATGATCGCTGCCTCCGTTGCGTATTACATAGATGAGTCCGTCGTCCGTAATGTAATTCACATACCATGATATTTCATCAGAATGCCCTTCGATTACCACCTTGTATTTTGCTTTAGGGTTGATAACGCCAACTGCTGTTCCGTAGGTATCCGTAATAAACGTATCAACATAGGGCTTCAGATAGTTCATCCATAGTTTCTGCCCTTCCCATTCGTACCCTGTAGGAGCTGCGTTGTTAAGGTATTTCTCAAAGAATTCTACTGATTTTTTTGTAAGAATTTTAGTCTGGCTCATCTATGTATTTTATTTAGATACAAACTTAGCAATATTCACGTTTATTTAATAACTGGGCTATCGGTTTATCATTAATTTTGTAATAAAGAATACAGCAAGCTTTTATTAAATGTGGAAATGGTTTTTTGTGGGATGTATGTGGGGAATTTCCCTTACTGCTCAGGTGGAAGATAAGCCCTTAGATTCCATTCAGGAGAAGTTGATCATTATTGAGGGAGATTCTCTCTTCCATGCCTCTATTGCTTTGGATGAGGTTTTTATCTTTGGCAAGTTGGAGTTCTCCTCCTATGAAGATAAGCTGAGGTATTATATTCTGAAGAGAAAAACACTTAAAGTGTATCCGTATGCAAAACTGGCTTCTGAACGTTTAGTCTCACTGAATGACAGTCTCAAGAGCATAAAATCTAACAGAAAAAGGAAGAGGTACACCCGCCATGTGCAAAAATATATCGAAGAGGAATTTTCGGAGGAATTGAAAAAACTGACTCGTACAGAAGGACAGATCCTTGTAAAACTGATTTACAGACAAACGGGAAAGACCGCTTTCGATCTGGTGAAAGAGTTGCGCAATGGATGGCGTGCCTTCTGGTATAATACGACTGCCAGAATTTTCAAGATAAGTATAAAGGAAGAATTTAGTCCACAATCAGTTCATGAGGACTATCTTATTGAGGATATTTTGCAACGGGCATTTGCAGAAAACAAACTGCAAAGACAGAAGTCTGTTTTAGATTATGACTATGCTTCCTTGACCAATAAATGGAATCAGCAACAAAAAGAAAAAAAATAGTTGTGGAATCCATCTACAACCATTATATTTAGAAGCCTTTTTTTCCTGGAAATACTGCAAATTCCTAGTTTAGAGGACCTTAATTATAGAGCTGAATTATTTTCTTAAAAATACTTCAAAATTTATTTTTAATTAAAAAAATGGCTTTATATTTGCACCCGCTTAGCGTGAGAGCGTTGGGTGATTAGAGAAGTAGATAAGTTCATTGACATATTGGTAGACAGCGAATTTGCTTTTGGTGCTTAGGGTTTCGGCCTTTTGTATTGGGAGTAGATTTAAGATCATTTATTAACAAACATGAGAACCGTTTTGAGGCGGGACGA
>NZ_JBATLB010000176.1:0-47201 GCF_049669965.1 Muriicola sp.
CAAAAGAGATCCACTGATCGTATCGCAAGTTGTCTATGACCACTAATAGGGTAGGGGTACCGTCTAATTCCGGTTTTACTAATTGCTGGAACAAGGTGTGCGATAGTATTGGTCCGTCCCCATCGGTAAACCAGGACGCATAATTCTTGTCAATGAATTTCCCGAAATGATTATTTGCCTCTGTTTTCTGGGACTCCAGAATTTCGAACATCCCGGAGTCTTCAATCTCTTCGAGCCTTAATTCCCAGGAGATGAGTTTTCTGTAAAGCTCTGCCCATTCCTCAAACGTATTGACCATGGAAAGATCCATCGATATTTTCCGAAATTCCTGCTGGTAATTGGAGGTGGTCTTTTCGGAGATCAATCTGGAATGATCCAGCGTTTTCTTGAGCGAGAGTAGTATCTGATTGGGATTTACAGGCTTTATCAGATAATCGGCAATTTTGGATCCGATAGCCTCTTCCATGATAAATTCTTCCTCACTACGAGTGATCATCACAACCGGCAGGCCGGGCTCCATATTCTTTATCTCCTGCAAGGTCTCCAGGCCGGTTAGTCCGGGCATGTTCTCATCCAGGAAAACAATATCGAATCTGTTCTTCTCTATCTCCTCCAGGGCTTCCTGCCCACTCTTACAGGTAACGACTGTATATTTCTTGTCTTCGAGAAAAAGAATATGAGGTTTTAACATATCTATCTCGTCATCTACCCACAGTATTGTAATCTTGTTCATTTAGTATGTATATTTACCCCTTAAAATAAGAAACATTGGCCACCACCAGGAAGCTAAAGCTATTTAATGATCCAATTTACGGATTTATTAGAATTCCCAGTACCGATCTATTTCAACTTATAGCCCATCCTTATTTTCAACGCCTGCGCAGGATCTCTCAAATGGGCTTGTCTTATTTAGTGTTTCCGGGAGCACATCACACAAGATTTCACCATGCCCTGGGCGGGATGCATCTTATGCAACAGGCCATTCAATTGCTTAGGTATAAGGAGGTTGAGATTACGGAGGAAGAAGCAAACGGACTTTTGATCGCCATACTTTTGCACGATATTGGCCACGGGCCCTTTTCCCATGCCATGGAACACAGCCTGGTAGATGGCATTAATCACGAGCATATTTCACTCTTATTTATGCAGAGTTTAAACCAGCAGTTTAACGGAAGTTTAACTTCTGCTATTGAAATCTTTAAAGGAACCTATCCCAAAAAATTCTTGAATCAATTAGTCTCGAGTCAGTTAGATATGGATCGCTTAGACTATCTGAAAAGAGATAGCTTCTATACCGGAGTAGCGGAGGGAAATATCAACTCTGAGCGGTTGATCACCATGTTGAATGTGGTAGACGGCCAACTGGTGATCGAAGAAAAAGGGATCTATTCCGTAGAGAAATTTTTAATTGCCAGAAGATTTATGTACTGGCAGGTATATCTGCATAAAACAGGAATCGTGGCAGAGCAATTACTGATACGGGTGCTGAAACGGGCCAGGGAACTAGCGGCGCAGGATGTTATCATAGAGGCCAGTGATGCCTTGTTGTATTTTCTAAAGAATACAGTTAAAAAAGATGACTTTACACAGGACATTCTTTTGAAATTTTCAGCCCTGGATGATATAGACATACTATCGGCCCTAAAAAAATGGCAGCACCACGACGATTTTATAGTATCGAATTTAAGTAGCATGATCCTCCATCGTAAACTTTTGGAAGTAAAAATCAAAAAGAAACCTATTGACACACAGAAAATAGCTAAGCAACTCAGGGAGTGTGCCTTAATGTATAATCTGACAGAAGAAGAAGCTTCCTATTTTGTCTTTACAGGAACCATTGAGAATACAGCTTATAATAAAGATGAGGAGAACATAAATATCTTATTGGGGAACACAAAGATCATAGATGTGGCGAAAGCGTCGGATCACCTAAATTTAAAAGCCTTATCTAAAACCGTGACCAAGCATTATATCTGTTATCCCAAGAAAAGCGTTTCGTAATTTTTCTTACTTTTGTCCGGATGTAACCAAAGACAAAAATTTAACTCTTGAAATTTACAGCCAGTCAGATCGCAGGTATTCTAGAAGGCGAGGTGCATGGTAACCCCGAGATCTCTGTACACAAACTGGCGAAGATAGAAGAAGGAGTTGAAGGATCGCTGACTTTTTTGGCCAATCCTAAATACACCCACTACATCTATAGCACCGCAGCTTCTATAACCATCGTAAATAAGGATTTTATCCCAGAACAAAAGCTGAATACAACGCTAATAAAGGTAGTGGATGCCTATGCGTCGTTTTCCAAGCTTCTTGAATTTTATAACCAGGTAAAGAACAATAAGGTTGGTATTGAGAATCCTGTTTTTCTGTCTGATACAACCAGTTATGGGACCAACTTTTACCTGGGAGCTTTTTCTTATATAGGAAACAATGTAAAAATTGGGGACAATGTCAAAATATTTCCCAACGTATATATCGGCGATAATGTATCCATTGGGGACAACGTGCTTATCTATTCCGGCGCTAAAATTTATTCTGAATCAGAAATTGGCAATGGATGTGTTATACACAGCGCTGTTATTATTGGTGCAGACGGATTTGGTTTTACCCCCAATCCCAATGGAGAATATTCCAAGATACCTCAAACAGGAAATGTAATATTGGAGGAAGATGTGGAAGTTGGTGCAGGTACAACCATAGACAGGGCAACTTTGGGCTCCACCATCCTTCATAAAGGAGTGAAATTAGATAATCAGATTCAAATAGCCCATAATGTTGAGATAGGAGAACATACGGTCATTGCGGCCCAAACCGGCATTGCCGGATCCACCAAAATCGGTAAAAACTGCTTAATTGGCGGACAGGTAGGTATTGTGGGCCATATTACCATTGGGGACCGCGTAAAAATACAGGCGCAATCTGGAATAGGACGCAATGTAAAGGACGGTGAAGTATTGCAGGGTTCCCCGGCCCTGAATTATGGGGATTTTAATAAGTCTTACGTACATTTTAAAAATCTAACCAAGATTGTTGGGAAGATTAATGATATCGAAAAAAATAATAGAAAATAAGTGTATGGCAAAACAGCGTACCATCGCAAAAGAAATAGAACTCAAAGGTGTTGGGCTCCATACTGGAGAAAACGTCACTATGAAATTTCTGCCGGCTCCCGAGAATCACGGGTATGCCTTTAAGAGGGTTGATTTAGAGGGCGAACCCATCATTGAGGCAGATGCCAACTACGTCATTAATACCCAACGTGGAACCAATCTGGAAAAAAGAGGGGTGAAGATCCAAACCTCTGAACATGTACTGGCGGCACTTGTGGGCCTGGAAATAGATAATGTTTTAATAGAACTTAATGCCCCTGAACCTCCTATAATGGATGGTTCTTCTAAATATTTTGTAGAGGCTCTTGAAAAGGCAGGTATTGTTGAACAGGCTGCAGAACGAGAAGAATATATTGTAAAAGAGGTCGTAAGTTATAAAGACGAGGCCACCGGAAGTGAGATCACGATCATTCCTTCAGATGAATATCAAATAACCACCATGGTAGATTTTGGCACCAAAGTATTAGGAACCCAAAACGCTACCCTGGAGCATATTACAGATTTTAAAAAGGAGATTGCAGATGCAAGGACATTCAGTTTCTTGCACGAACTTGAAATGTTGCTGGAAAACGGGCTTATTAAAGGAGGGGACCTGAACAATGCTATTGTCTATGTCGATAAAGAGATCTCGGCATCGACTATGAAAAAGCTGGAAAAGGCTTTCAAAAAAAAGAAACTATCCGTGAAACCGAATGGTATTTTGGATAATCTCACCCTTCATCAACCCAATGAAGCTGCACGGCACAAATTATTGGATGTGATCGGAGATCTGGCACTGGCAGGTACAAGGATACGAGGCAAAGTGATCGCAAACAAACCGGGCCATTACGTAAATACACAATTTGCCAAAAAGCTATCTAAGATCATTAAATTGGAGAAAAGAAACAGCGTACCTAAATACGATCTGAATGCGCAGCCACTTATGGATATACATCAGATCATGGCGATGTTACCCCATAGGCCTCCATTTTTATTGATAGATCGCATCCTTGAACTTTCTGACACCCACGTGGTAGGGATGAAAAATGTCTCTATGAATGAGCCATTTTTTATAGGTCATTTTCCCGGTGCCCCTGTGATGCCCGGGGTACTGCAAGTAGAAGCCATGGCCCAAACTGGAGGTATTTTAGTACTTAGCACAGTTCCGGATCCGGAGAATTATCTAACCTTCTTTATGAAGATCGATAATGTGAAGTTTAAACAAAAGGTCCTGCCAGGAGATACGCTTATTTTTCATTGTAGTCTTATAACTCCCATTAGGAGAGGAATTTGCCATATGCAAGCGTATGCCTATGCCAACAATAAATTGGTATGTGAAGCGGAAATGATGGCACAAATAGCGAAAAAGAAATAGTATGAATCAACCCTTGGCTTATATACACCCCGGAGCAAAGATTGCAAAAAATGTGGTGGTTGAACCGTTTACAACCATACACAACAATGTTATCATAGGAGAAGGTACCTGGATAGGATCTAATGTGACCATCATGGAAGGCGCCCGCATCGGTAAAAATTGTAATATATTTCCCGGAGCAGTTATCTCTGCCCCTCCGCAAGACCTTAAGTACCAAGGAGAAGACACCACGGTTGTCATTGGAAATAACACTACCATACGGGAGTGTGCCACCATTAATAAAGGTACTTTAGATAGAATGAAGACGGTAATTGGAAAGAATTGCCTTATTATGGCCTATTGTCATATTGCCCATGATTGCTTCGTTGGTAACAATTGTATTTTTTCAAATAATTCTACCTTAGCTGGCCATGTAACTATTGGTGACAATGTGGTACTTGCCGGTCTTGTGGCAGTACATCAGTTTGTTTCTATCGGGAGTCATGCTTTTGTTACCGGAGGTTCGCTAGTGCGTAAGGATGTACCTCCTTATGTGAAGGGTGCCCGGGAGCCCATGTCCTATGTTGGCATCAATTCTGTCGGCCTTCGCAGAAGGGGATTTAATTCAGACAAGATCAGGGAGATACAAAATATCTATCGCATCCTGTATCAAAAAAATTATAATAATTCACAGGCCGTTCAGATCATTGAAGCCGAAATGGAGGCCACACCGGAAAGAGATGGCATCTTACAGTTTATAAGAGATTCACAACGTGGCATCATGAAAGGATACTTTAGTACAAATTAAAATTTATGGCAAATACCTCAGACATCAGAAAAGGGTTGTGCATTCGGTACAATCATGATATTTACAAGATTATTGAGTTTCTGCACGTAAAGCCAGGGAAAGGTCCGGCTTTTGTTAGAACAAAATTAAAGAGTGTTACCACCGGGAAAGTTTTAGACAACACTTTTTCTTCCGGGCATAAGATCGAAGATGTAAGGGTTGAGACAAGAAGTTATCAATTTCTATATGCTGATGGTACCACTTACCACTTTATGAACACAGACGATTATAACCAGATTGCTCTGCAGGAAAGTGCCCTGGATTCTCCTCAGTTGCTTAAGGAAGGGGAAGTGGTAACTATTATGTTCAATACGGAAGACAGTCTTCCCCTCTCGGTCGATATGCCAGCAAGTGTGATTCTGGAGGTGACACATACGGAGCCGGGGTTAAAGGGAAATACAGCTACCAATGCAACTAAACCTGCGACGGTAGAGACCGGGGCCATTGTGAATGTGCCATTATTCATAAACGAAGGTGATAAGATCAAAATTGATACCGATAAAGGGAATTATATGGAACGATCCAAAGAATAAGTCTATCCCATGAAATATTCCACCCCACAAACCCTGAAACAAATCGCAAATATCCTGGAGATCAACTTTGTTGGTGCCGAAGATTTTCCGGTGTTGGGGATGAATGAAATTCATGTGGTAGAGCCTGGAGACATCGTTTTTGTGGATCATCCTAAATACTACGACAAAGCGCTTAAATCCAAGGCTACCATTATTCTGATCAATAAAAAAGTGGATTGTCCGGAAGGCAAGGCCCTCTTGATTTCAGAAGAACCTTTTAATGATTTCAACAAGCTAACCAAACATTTTCGGCCTTTTGTAAGTGCCAGGGCTTCTATTGCCTCTTCCGCTTCCATCGGAAAGGACACTATTATTCAACCCAATGTTTTTATTGGAAACCATGTGACAATTGGGAAAGGATGCCTCATTCATCCCAATGTTACTATATACGACCACTGTGTCATAGGAGATCATGTTCAGATACATGCAGGCTCTGTGCTTGGGTCGGACGCATTTTATTATAAAAACAGACCCGAAGGATTTGATAAATTATTATCTGGTGGAAGGGTGGTCATTGAAGACAGGGTAGAAATTGGTTCTTTATGTACCATCGATAAAGGAGTTACAGGAGACACAACAATCAAAGAAGGAAGTAAATTAGACAACCAGGTGCAGGTAGGCCACGATACGGTTATTGGCAAAAAATGTCTTATCGCATCCCAAACCGGAATTGCAGGTTGTGTGGTTATTGAAGATGAAGTGACCCTTTGGGGTCAAGTAGGTGTTATCAGTGCCATCACCATAGGGAAGAAGGCCATAGTATTGGCACAATCTGGCGTTTCTAAGTCCTTGGAAGGAGGGAAGACTTATTTTGGGAGTCCGGCTGAAGAGGCCAGAGACAAGTTGAAACAGCTTGCGAATGTGAAAAGGATCCCCGAGATATTAAAACAAATTAATCAACAATAAAGGAATGAATGCTTTTCATTTCATTCCCAATCCTATATTTTTGTTCAGCGAATTAAAAAACAAACCATGAGTGTATTAGTCAATAAGAATTCAAAAATCATTGTACAAGGTTTTACGGGAAGTGAAGGCACTTTTCATGCCGAACAAATGATTGAATACGGTACCAATGTTGTTGGAGGTGTTACACCGGGTAAAGGTGGCCAGATCCATTTAGACAGGCCTGTTTTTAATACCGTTGAAGAAGCTGTTGAAAAGGCAGGGGCAGATACCACAATAATTTTTGTACCCCCGGCATTTGCAGCAGATGCGATCATGGAAGCCGCTAGTGCAGGAATAAAAGTTATCATAACAATTACAGAAGGCATACCTATTGAAGATATGGTAAAGGCATACGACTATATTAAGGACAAGGATTGTACGCTCATTGGCCCTAATTGTCCCGGTGTCATTACGCCAGGAGAGGCCAAAGTTGGCATCATGCCGGGCTTCGTATTTAAAAAAGGCAGGGTAGGTATCGTTTCTAAATCTGGCACCCTAACCTATGAGGCAGCGGATCAGGTTGTAAGACAGGGTCTTGGCATCACTACGGCTATTGGTATTGGCGGTGATCCTATTATTGGGACCACTACGAAAGAGGCGGTAGAACTTTTGATCAATGACCCCGACACAAGTTGTGTGGTGATGATAGGTGAAATTGGAGGTCAATTGGAAGCAGATGCAGCTAATTGGTATAAGGCCAGCGGGAGTAAAAAACCAATTGTAGGCTTTATTGCTGGTGAAACTGCTCCGGCAGGAAGAACTATGGGACATGCCGGTGCTATTGTGGGTGGAAGTGATGATACGGCCCAGGCGAAGAAAAAAATAATGCGGGATTGTGGCATCCATGTCGTAGATTCCCCTGCTGAAATTGGAAAAAAAGTTAAGGAAGTAATGGGCTGAATTGTCAGCTCCTAAATGAAATCCCGGTCGTATCGGGATTTTTTTTTCGCCTTACGCGAGACAAAATGTATCTTTGAAAAGAAACCTAGAATATTCAGATCCATATGAAACTACTAGAAGGAAAGAATGTTATTATCACTGGTGCAAGCAGAGGAATTGGTGCCGGTATAGCGCGAGTTTTTGCCGAACATGGAGCCAATATTGCATTTACCTATAGCTCTAGTGAAGCTCCGGCAATTGCTTTGCAAAAGGAATTGACACAACTTGGTGTAAAAGCAAAAGCTTATAAAAGTAATGCGGCCAGCTTTCAGGAGTCTGAAACCCTGATCACTTCCGTATTAGAGGATTTTGGTGGTATAGACGTGTTGATTAACAATGCAGGCATCACCAAAGATAATCTGCTGATGCGCATGAATGAGGAAGACTTTGATACGGTTATAGAGATCAATCTGAAATCAGTATTCAATATGACCAAGGCAGTACAGCGTACCTTGCTCAAACAACGAAGTGGCTCTATTATTAACATGAGTAGTGTTGTTGGGGTGAAGGGAAATGCCGGGCAGACCAACTACGCGGCATCAAAAGCCGGGATCATTGGATTTACAAAATCTGTGGCATTAGAATTGGGTTCGAGAAATATTCGGTGCAATGCCATTGCTCCAGGTTTTATTGAGACAGAGATGACTGGGAAGCTAGACGAAAAAACAGTTCAATCCTGGAGAGATGCCATACCTCTTAAAAGAGGGGGGAGTCCGGAAGATGTTGCGAATGCCTGTTTATTTCTGGCGTCAGATCTATCATCCTACGTCACAGGGCAAGTGCTCCATGTAGATGGAGGTATGCTAACATAACCGACCCTCTGAAACTTTGAAAAACCTTGCTGGGGTAGTCTAGATAAACCTACGAATTGAATTAAGAGATAAAAGAAGCGATACATGCAAACAACTACCGTGGTAGGAATACTCCTTGCAGCGCTCATTTCCTTCTTACTTGTCTTTTACCAGTATTTCTACAAGCAAAAAAGAAACAGAAATCTCCAAATCCCTTTGGCTCTTCTTCGTTTTATGGGTGTTTTTGGGATCTTTTTATTGCTGTTAAATCCAAGATTTACAAAAACAACCAACCAAACGGTAAAACAAGATCTGGTTTTCCTGTTGGATGATTCATTTTCCATAAAATCGGAAAAGGCTGAGGAGCAAATGCTAGACCTCAAAGATCAACTTATTGAGAACGAAACGCTTGCGGAAAGATTTGAAGTTCACCGGTATGCTTTTGGCAGCTCACTTCGGAATTTCGATAGCTTACAATTTTCAGATAAAGCAACTAATATCTCCAAAGCACTCGCTTCGGTCAATTCGGCCTTCAAAGGGAAATCGGCAGTAGCCGTGCTAGCCTCAGACGGGAATCAAACGGTTGGAGAAGCCTATGAATTTATGACCAATGCGGTCGATTTCCCTGTAAATGCCATCGTGGTAGGCGACACTACAACTTATACAGATCTCAAGATAAATCAGGTTAACCTCAACAGATATGCTTTTTTGGAGAATAAATTTCCGGTAGAAATCTTTGTTTCCTATCAGGGCGAAACACCTGTAAAGAGCACTATTTCCATTCGATTAGATGGCAGAACTCTTTTTAAAGAACCCTTAATTCTTTCAGGGGAGCAGAATTCAAGAAAGATAGTTACAGCGCTGCAGGCAACTTCTGTAGGACTGAAGACCTTAGAGATTGTCCTGGAACCAATAGACGGTGAACGAAATACGTATAATAATCAAAGAAGACTGTCTATTGAGGTCATAGATGAGAAGACAAAGATTGGGCTGGTATCTGAAGTGATGCATCCCGATCTGGGAGCGCTTATAAAAGCCATAGAAGGCAATTCTCAACGCTCAGTGTCCTTGATAACTCCTGCGGTTTCAAAGGAGGAACTGAGCTCTTACAATATGCTTATTCTATATCAGCCTACTTCATCCTTTAAAAGCGTTCTGCAATACATTGAGGATGCCAAAGTGAACACCTTTACAATAACAGGCTCCAAAACAGACTGGAATTTTCTTAACAGGGCACAAAAGGGAATAGAAAGAACCAATTACAATCAAACAGAAGAGATCCTTGCTGTTATAAATCCCGCTTTTGGATTATTCGATCTTTCAGATTTCAATGTCAATGACTTTCCTCCTCTAGAAGGAAGCCTGGGCGATATACTCATCACTAAACCTTATGAAAGTATTCTGGATCAGCAAATAAAGGGCGTAGTTCTCCAAGAACCATTAATGGCCGTTTTGGCAGACGAAACCGGAAGACATGCCTATCTCTTTGGAAGCAATATTTGGAAATGGCGTATTCAAAGTTTTAGGAATGATCAGAATTTCGAAAATTTCGACACCTTTATCAGTAAACTGATCCTATACCTGACTACCGATCAGAAGCGAGAACGGCTCGCAGTGAGCAGTGAACTGATTTACGGAGGGATCACCGAGAAAAAGATCACAGCATCTTTCTTTGATGCTACTTATGTCTTTGATGCGAATGCAAATTTAAAGATCCGTCTTAACGGTTTGAATAACGACTATTCCGATGAGCGCCCGTTTCTCTTGGGAGAAACCGCATATGAAGCCGATATAAATGATCTGCCTGCGGGGGAATATTCCTTTACGGTGACAGTGGAGGGGACCGATTTTGCAAAAAATGGTCGGTTTTCAATAGAGGAATTTAACCTGGAACAGCTTTTTGTTTCCAGTGATTACCAGAAACTTTCTCAACTTGCCCTAAACAGTTCCGGACAGCTTTATTTTCCAGATAAGACGGAAAATTTGATTAACGATCTTTTAACGGATATCCGCTTTGTACCTACACAGAAAAGCGTTGAAAATGTCGTATCTTTGATCGATTTCCGCATTTTACTTGGAATTATCATTTTGGCATTCACTGCAGAATGGTTTATCAGAAAATATAATGGTTTAATTTAAATAAAAAAACGAATGGACAAACTTCCAAAAATAGCATTACCGGCCGTATTCATCATCATTGTTTTGGTGATCCTAATTTCTAAATCGGCTATTACCATTGGCTCAGGACAAGCAGGTGTATTATACAGAACTTTTGATGAGGGGGTAGTAACGGACGAACCACCATTGGGAGAAGGTTTTCATATAGTAGCCCCGTGGAACAAGGTCTTTATCTATGAAGTAAGACAACAAGAAGTATTTGAAAAGATGCAAGTTCTTTCTTCCAATGGACTGGAAATAAAACTGGATGCCTCAGCCTGGTTTGAGCCAAAATATGAGGACCTGGCCAAATTGCATCAGGAAAAAGGAGAAGCCTATGTGCAGCGGGTATTGTTGCCAACCATCCGATCTGCCGCCAGAAGTGTGGTAGGAAGATATACCCCTGAACAATTGTATTCTAGTAAGAGAGATGCCATACAGGCTGAGATCTATGAAGAAACTAAAAAAATTGTGGACGGGCAGCATATTCAGCTTAACGAGGTCTTGGTAAGGGATGTTACCTTGCCTCCAACGATCAAGGAAGCAATTGAAAGAAAATTAAAGCAGGAACAAGAATCCCTTGAATACGAATTTAGATTGATAACGGCCGATAAAGAGGCACAACGCCAGATCATTGAGGCACAAGGGAAAGCAGATGCGAACCGCATTTTGAGTGCCTCGCTTACAGATAAAATTCTTCAGGACAAAGGAATAGAAGCTACCTTAACCCTGGCGCAATCACCTAACGCTAAAGTAATTGTAGTAGGTTCCGGAGAAAATGGTTTACCATTGATTTTAGGAAATAATTAGGAAGGGTAAATTTTTGTAGGTTGAAAATAAATTCTACATTTGCCGCAACATGAGAAACAATAATACACATCACCGTTCTGATACTTGCCCTCAAGCAGGTTAGGAATGTATTGTTGTATTTACACCATATCCGGACCCGTTTGAGCAATCAAACGGGTTTTGTTTTTAGTTTACAGGCTCAATTAAAGTGTACGTATTATGAAATTAAAGATAGCCATACAGAAATCTGGTCGACTAAACGAAGATTCACTTAACATCCTCAAGGATTGCGGAATCTCTATAGACAATGGGAAAGATCAGTTAAAAGCTTCCGCCCGTAATTTTCCGATGGAAGTATTTTACCTCAGGAACGGGGATATTCCTCAGTACCTGCAGGATGGAGTGGTGGATGTGGCTATTATTGGAGAAAATGTTTTGGTCGAAAAAGGAACTTCTTTAAAGGTGGCAGAGAAACTAGGATTTTCTAAATGCAGAGTTTCTTTGGCGGTCCCTAAGTCTGTAAAATACAGTTCTATTGAATACCTGCAGGGGAAAAGAATAGCGACATCGTATCCAAATACAGTTGAAAATTATTTAAAGAGCAAAGGAATAGAGGCAGAGCTGCACATTATCAACGGTTCTGTGGAGATTGCACCAAATATAGGCCTGGCAGACGCCATATGCGACATTGTTTCTAGTGGAAGTACCCTCTTTAAAAACAATTTGAAGGAGGTAGAAAAGATCCTTGTCAGTGAAGCGGTATTGGCAGTTTCCCCAAAGATAGGAAGTGAGGAAAAGAAGATCCTTGGTCAGTTGCAATTCAGAATACGATCTGTTCTTGCCGCCAGACAATCCAAATATGTTTTAATGAATGTACCGAACAACAAACTCGATATCATCTTAGAATTATTACCCGGAATGAGAAGTCCAACTGTTTTGCCATTAGCGGAAGAAGGTTGGAGTTCCGTACATACAGTTATCAATAAGGATACTTTCTGGGAAGTCATAGACGAATTAAGGCAGGCGGGAGCCGAAGGAATTCTGGTCTGTCCAATAGAAAAAATGGTAATTTAAGATCAGAATGAATAAAATCTACGATCCGAAAAGACAGGAGTGGGAGGCCCTGCTCTCCAGACCAACGCAGAAGCTTGGTGATATTGAAGAAACCGTGAATACTATCTTTACGGCTGTTCAAGAAAAGGGCGATGAGGCTTTGAGAACGTATACACAGAAGTTTGACGGAGTTCAGATGAAAAACTTTGAGGTCTCGGAACAATCTTTCAATGAAGCCGAATCATTGGTCTCTGCGCCATTAAAAAAGGCTATAAAACAGGCTTACGAGAATATAAAATGTTTCCATAAAGCACAGAGAACACCAGCCATACGGGTAGAAACCACACCCGGTGTTGAGTGCTGGCAGGAAAAAAGACCCATCCAAAAGGTTGGCCTTTATATTCCCGGTGGCACAGCACCCTTGTTTTCCACTATATTGATGTTGGCCATCCCGGCTCAACTTGCCGGTTGTAAAGAGATCATACTTTGTTCCCCGCCCGATTCTAATGGTGAATTGCCTCCGGTGATTCTGTATACGGCCAGGCTTTGTGGAATTACAAAAGTGTTTAAAGTAGGCGGGATACAGGCTATAGCTGCTCTCACTTTTGGAACAAAGAGCATTTCTAAAGTATACAAGATTTTTGGTCCCGGCAATCAATATGTTACGGTTGCGAAACAATTGGCTACCAAATACGGGGTGGCCATAGATATGCCGGCAGGCCCATCAGAGTTGCTGGTGGTAGCAGACGATACAGCAGAACCCAGTTTCGTGGCCTCCGATCTATTGAGTCAGGCCGAACACGGCACAGATAGTCAGGTGATCCTGGTCTCTACCTCCAAAGAAATGCTCACAGCAGTGGAAAAGGACGTAGAACATCAACTACAGCAGCTCCCTAGAAAGGAGATCGCAAAACAAGCCATTGCCAATAGTAAGCTAATTTTTGTTCCAACAGATACGGATGCAGTAGAATTAATCAACGAATACGGACCCGAACACTATATTGTTTGTGTGAAGAACACTCAGTTCTACCTGGATAATACAGCTAATGCAGGCTCGGTGTTTATAGGGAACTACACCCCGGAAAGCGCTGGCGATTACGCATCTGGCACGAATCACACCTTACCAACCAATGGATACGCAAAACAGTATAGTGGCGTAAATTTGGACAGCTTTATGAAAAGCATCACTTTTCAAAAGATCAGTGAAAAAGGAATGTTGTTACTAGGTGAGACCATTGAAATAATGGCCGAAGCAGAAGGTTTGCAGGCACACAAAAATGCAGTGACACTTCGTTTGGAAAAATTAAAGGAAACCGTAAATTAACTCTATACCCCAAGAAAGTGGAGAAGAAGCCCATGATTTTTAATTTGGAACGTCTTATTCGGCAGAATGTAAAGACCATGTCGCCTTATTCCTCTGCCAGGGATGAATATGTATCCGATGGTTCTGCAAAGATTTTTTTAGATGCAAATGAAAATCCAAATGAGAATGGGGTAAATCGCTATCCGGATCCACAACAAAGATCCTTAAAGGAAACTTTGGCAACGATCAAGGGCATTGCCACGGAACACATTTTATTGGGAAATGGAAGTGATGAAGTTTTAGACCTTCTCTTCAGGGCCTTTTGTGAGCCTGCTAAAGACAATGTCATAACCGTACCACCCACCTATGGGATGTATGGTGTGCTGGCATCGCTCAATAATGTAGAGAACAGAAAGATATTGTTGACCAAATCATTTACCCTGGCGATAGATGAGATCCTTCAGGCCATTGATGCGAACACTAAAATTGTCTTTATTTGTTCCCCAAATAACCCCACCGGTAATTGTATCCCTAAAAAACAAATTCGGAAGTTATTAGTTAATTTCCATGGCTTGGTGGTCATAGATGAAGCTTATATCGATTTTGCGAGGGAAGAAAGTTGGATAGCAGAACTTTCGGATCATAAAAATCTGGTGGTTACCCAAACCCTATCTAAGGCCTATGGGATGGCTGCTATTCGGTTAGGATCTTGTTTTGCATCTGCAGAGATCATAAGCATCCTGAATAAGATAAAGCCACCTTATAATGTGAATCTGCTTACACAACAAATGGCACAAGAAAAGCTTTTAAGGAGCGATGTGCTGAATCAGGAGCTCGCTGACATTTTGGAAGAGAGAAAAAATCTGGAGGAAGCTCTAAAAACGATTTCTTTTGTACAGCAGATTTATCCTAGTGAAGCTAATTTTATTTTGGCAGTAGTGGATGATGCGGGTAAAAGATATGCTCAATTATTAGAGAAAGGAATCATAGTACGCAACCGTTCAGGACAACCCTTATGTGAAAATTCCCTGCGTTTTACGGTGGGTACCCCACGAGAAAATAAAAGTTTGATCAAGGTATTAAAAGAAATAGCATGAAGACAGGACAAAAGAAAAAGGTGTTGTTCATAGACCGGGATGGCACACTTATTAAAGAGCCCGCCGATGAACAGATAGACTCCTTTGAGAAACTGCTATTTTATCCGGGAGTGTTTACATTTCTCAGTAAAATAGCTAAAGAACTATCCTATGAGTTAGTGATGATTACCAACCAGGATGGATTAGGTACCTCCTCTTATCCCGAAGATACTTTTTGGCCGGTTCATAATTTTATCATGGTGGCCATGGAACAGGAAGGGATCTTTTTTAATAAGGTTTTGATCGATAAAACATATCCGCATGAGAATGCGGTAACAAGGAAGCCTCAAACAGGCCTGCTAACTGAGTATTTTTCAGAAGAATACGATCTCGCCAACTCCTATGTTATCGGGGACAGACTAACAGATATAGAATTGGCCAAGAACCTTGGTGCAAAAGGTATCTTTATTCAAAATAATGCAGGGCTGGGAAGTGATGAAATTACGATAGATCAAAAAGAAGTTAGATCCTGGATAGCGCTGGAAACCGCCTCATGGGAAGTGATCTACCAATATTTGTTGAATGAAAACAGGAGAGCCATGCGCTCTCGGAACACCAAAGAAACCCAAATAGAGATCGAATTAAATTTGGATGGCACCGGTGTCTCCAATATTTCCACCGGACTTGCCTTTTTTGACCATATGTTAGATCAATTGGCAAGACACGGTCAGTTAGACCTGGATATTAAAGTGAAAGGAGACCTTGAAGTAGATGAGCACCATACAATAGAAGACACTGCGATTGCCCTTGGCGAAGTGTTTTATGAGGCCCTTGGTTCTAAATTAGGGATAGAACGTTATGGATTTTGTCTTCCTATGGATGATTGTCTGGCCCAGGTGGCCATAGATTTCGGGGGGCGTAATTGGCTGGTTTGGGAGGCCGACTTTAAGAGGGAGAAAATAGGGGATATGCCTACGGAGATGTTTTATCATTTTTTTAAATCTTTCACAGACGGGGCGAAAGCAAATCTAAATATCAAAGCAGAAGGAACCAATGAACACCATAAGATAGAAGCTATCTTCAAGGCATTCGCCAAAGCAATTAAAATGGCTGTTAAACGAGATCAGGAAAAGATGATCCTGCCTTCAACCAAAGGTATGTTATAAGAGAGTCCATGAAGATCGTCATCATTGATTACGGAGCAGGGAATATACAAAGCATTCAATTTGCACTACAACGTCTGGGCTATACGGCAGTTTTAACCAGCGATAGAAATATAATAGCACAGGCCGATAAAGTAATATTTCCAGGAGTGGGAGAAGCCAGCAGTGCTATGAATAAATTAAAGGAAAGTGGATTGGATTCTCTAATACCAGGGCTTAAACAACCCGTGTTGGGGATTTGTCTGGGGATGCAACTTATGTGCAGGCACTCGGCAGAAGGAGACACCACCGGCCTGGGGATCTTTGATGTAGATGTGGTGAAGTTCACTCCTAAGGTAAAAGTGCCCCAAATAGGCTGGAATCAGATCACAGACCTAAAAACACCTCTTTTTAAAGAGGTTGCGGAGAAAGAATATATTTATCTGGTTCATAGCTATTATGCACCCTTGTGTAAAGACACTATTGCAACTTCGGAATATGAAGTAGCGTATAGCAGTGCCATAAGGAAGGATAACTTTTGGGGAGTGCAGTTTCATCCCGAAAAAAGCAGTGAGGTAGGCGCACAAATCCTCAGGAATTTTGTGAACATTTAAAATATCAGAATATTAGAATGAGAATTATTCCTGCCATAGATATTATTGAAGGAAGTTGTGTTCGACTTTCCAAGGGAGACTATGCTACCAAGAAGGTGTACAATGAAGATCCTCTGGAGGTAGCTAAGACTTTTGAGGCACATGGAATAAAATACTTGCATTTGGTAGATCTGGATGGGGCCAAATCCAAGCATATAGTGAATTATAAGATCCTGGAACAGATAGCCGCCAGGACCTCTTTAAAGATTGATTTTGGAGGCGGACTTAAATCGGATGAAGATTTGCGCATAGCATTCAATTCCGGGGCTGCGCAAGTTACCGGGGGAAGTATCGCCGTAAAAGACAGGACCACCTTCCTGAATTGGCTATCTCGTTTTGGCGCAGAGAAGATCATCCTGGGAGCTGATGCTATGGACGAAAAAATAGCAGTTGCCGGTTGGCAGGAGGCATCAAAGGAAGAATTGATCCCATTTATACAGGGGTATCAGAAAGAAGGCATACAGTATGTAATATGCACAGATATTAGCAAGGACGGTATGCTGCAAGGGCCGTCTTTTGCACTTTATAAAAAAATTCTGGAAACTACCGCCTCAGTAAATATTGCCGCAACTTCTGGTGATGAAGCCGAAAAACAATTGCATGGGATAAAGCTCATTGCCAGCGGAGGAATTGCAAATTATAAGGATATTCAGGATCTGAAAGAACTTGGATGTGAGGCTGCCATTATTGGTAAGGCTATTTATGAGAATAGAATTAGCTTAAAACAATTAGAAGCATTTATATTGGCATCCTAATGAAAAACAGATCAGCACTATCCAAAGAAATTGCGGAAAATGCCATTTACAGAATGGAAGAAAGCCTGCGTATGATCTCAATGAGTACCAAGCTATTATCTGTAGAGGAATTATGGAGAAAACCCAATGAAGCCTCTAATAGTATTGGGAATCTCATTATTCATCTAAAAGGAAATATTACCCAATACATGCTGGCTGGTTTGGGTGGGCAGGAAGATGATCGAGAACGGGATCTGGAGTTCTCTGAAAACTATGGTTATACCGCCAAAGAACTCAACTTGCAATTAGATCAACTTTTGGAACAGGTTAAAAGAGTGCTGCATAATGTAGGAGATTCCGAATTAACAAAAAAACAGACCGTACAGGGTTTTAATCTAAGTGGACATGGAATCATTTTGCATGTAGTGGAACATTTGTCGTATCATACTGGTCAGATCGCATTATGGACCAAGATCATTAAGAATATGGACCTAGGCTTCTATAAAGGATTCGATCTGAATATTAAAAATAAATAATATGCTAACCAAAAGGATTATTCCTTGTCTGGATATCAAGAACGGACGTACAGTGAAGGGTGTAAACTTCATTGACCTCCGTGATGCGGGAGATCCTGTGGAGCTTGCACAAAGGTACGCCCGGGAAGGAGCAGATGAACTGGTATTTCTGGATATCTCAGCTACCGAAGAAGAACGCAAAACATTGGCGGACCTGGTTAAAAGGGTAGCAGAAAAAGTAAATATCCCTTTTACAGTAGGTGGGGGTATCTCATCAGTGGATGATGTATCTAAGCTACTGTACAATGGGGCCGATAAGATCTCCATCAATTCCTCGGCCGTGAAAAATCCGGATTTGATTAATCAGTTGGTCGCAAAATTTGGCTCACAGTGCATTGTGGTTGCCATAGATGCCAAAAAAGTTAACGGTACCTGGAAAGTGCATTTAGTGGGCGGAAAGGTGCCTACAGATATTGATCTTTTTGAATGGGCGAAGGAAGTGGAGCTGAGGGGCGCCGGGGAAATACTCTTTACATCCATGGACCATGACGGAACCAAAAACGGCTTTGCCAACGAAGCACTGGCTAGCTTATCGGATATTTTGAATATTCCTATCATAGCATCCGGTGGCGCAGGGGAAATGATACATTTTGCGGATACCTTCACAAAGGGGAAAGCAGATGCTGCCCTGGCAGCCAGTGTATTTCATTTCAAAGAAATTGAGATCAGCGATCTAAAAAAGTATCTTGTGGAACAGAATATTCCAATGAGGATCTAAGAAGACATAAAAAGAAAAGATGAAAGTAGATTTTAATAAAAGTAAAGATGGCCTTGTACCGGCAATTATTCAGGATGCCAGCACAAAAAACGTGTTGATGCTTGGATATATGAATCAGGAGGCGCTCGATAAAACCATGCAAACAGGCAAGGTTACTTTTTTTAGTCGATCTAAAGAGAGATTATGGACTAAAGGCGAAGAGAGCGGACATTTCCTTACAGTAAGGGAAATAAAAGAAGATTGTGATCGGGATACCCTTTTAGTTTCTGTAACCCCCAACGGCCCTACCTGTCATACAGGCTCGGACACCTGTTGGAATGGAGAGAATAGGGCTTCCTTTGGTTTTCTAACTGAATTGGAAAGTGTTATTGCCGAAAGACAAAACGCTGCCAATTCTGAAAATAGTTACGTTGCCTCGCTATTTGAAAAAGGGATAAATAAGATTGCACAGAAAGTAGGGGAGGAAGCCGTAGAACTTGTGATAGAAGCCAAAGATTCTAATGAGGAACTTTTTTTAAATGAGGGGGCCGATCTTCTTTTTCATTATTTGATCTTGCTACGTGCCAAAGGTCTTGGCCTGGAAGATATTGTGAAAGTTTTAGAGCAGCGTCACTAATACAAAAAGGAGTTTTTTTATCGTCACCTTCTGCTACCACCAAACCACGAAAAACTTTTCATAAACAGACTCCCCCTTTTTCATCCAAACCATGACGGATCGTTTTTGAAGCATATGAATATTTAATGCGAGTAATACTTTAAAATGGGACATCCAAAATTTTGTATTATCAGGACTTAGGATCCATTCATCTTTTGTGGGAACATAGTATTCATAAGTCTTAAACCCTGCACCTTCGAAGGCTTCAAACGGCAGCCAGAATCCTACCACACAATGGTCATTTACAGGATATAAACGTGTTGGATTTTGCTGATAAGGAGTGAAAATCTGTGCTTTAAAACACACTTCTTGCTTTATTTCTTCGGTGTTTCTTGTATATAGTTTTAATTGTTCCTTTCCTTCTGCCAAAAAAGGCAAACGAAACTGTAAGTTTCTCAGCTTTTCTAGTTTTGCAACCAGGTTGTCCTTTCTATTAGGTCCAATAAGTTGATCTATAGGTTCTTCAAGTCTATTATTCAAAAGATAGAATTTAAAGGTAAGCTCCATATGCACCAATTGCTGATCCCTATTGTCTTTTAGCAGGAAATCTATTTCTCCAAGGGTTCTGTTTTCCTTTCTTACCACCATGCTGTGTGCAAGGAGTTGATAGGTAGTCTGCCCTTCCAGGCAGTTCAGAAAAATGTGTTCTATTTTGTGACCCAAACGCATCGTTGCAGGGAGCGTTACCCCCTTCAAAACTGTATAATCGATCTCAGGAAACGCGAATTGTGTTATCCCAAATTGATGGTCTAACCACAAGGGCGGAGTTTGTACAAATGCTTTTATGAAGTTTGAATGCAATGTTACCATAGAAACGAAAATATGCTAAACCGTTAAGGTTTCTATAAAAGATCGGGGCATTTTATGAAATGTAGTATTTTTATACAATGGCTATGAAAACACGAACCGGCTTTCGTTTTACGACATATAATTCTCCGGATCAAACTCCATTCGAAAAACTTTTTGACATTTTTCAAGAGCTGATAACACATACCTCTGGAGATGTAGATGAGGCTTTGGACTGGCTCCGTGAATTAGACAAGGAATACGACCTTACAGATGAGGACTATACCATTGATGACTTTATAGAAGACTTAAAGGCTAAAGGTTATCTGCGGGAAGAGATTGAGCAGGGAGAAGGAGGCGATGGAAAAGGCGATCCCGGGGAAGGATCCTTATCTATTACTGCAAAAATGGAGCGCATTATACGACAGCGTGCCCTGGAACAGATCTTTGGTAAGATAAAACGAAGCGGTTCAGGAAATCACAGAACAGGAAAATCTGGACGGGGAGATGAACATACCGGAGATTTCAGGGAATATCACTACGGAGATTCCCTGGATAGAATTTCTATGACAGAAAGCCTTAAAAATGCTCAGATTAATCATGGTCTTGATGGTTTCTCCCTCACGGAAGATGATCTGGTCATAGAAGATACCCATCACAAGGCTCAAATGAGTACTGTCCTGATGATAGACATCAGCCATAGTATGATTTTGTACGGGGAAGATAGGATTACCCCCGCCAAGAAAGTGGCAATGGCATTGGCAGAATTAATAACAACCAGGTACCCCAAAGACACCCTGGATATTCTTGTTTTTGGAAATGATGCCTGGCCTATTCCCATTAAAGACCTTCCATACCTTAAAGTGGGGCCGTATCATACAAATACTGTAGCCGGACTCCAATTGGCCATGGATATGCTCCGCAGGAAAAAGAATACCAATAAACAGATCTTTATGATCACTGATGGCAAACCCAGTTGTTTGCGCTTACCCGATGGGAATTACTATAAAAACAGTGTAGGCTTAGACGACTTTATTGTGGAAAAATGCTACAATATGGCGAGGCAGGCACGAAAGCTCCATATTCCTATCACCACCTTTATGATTGCGCAAGACCCTTATTTAATGCAATTTGTTCGGCAATTTACTGAAGCGAACAAAGGTAAGGCCTTGTTCACTGGTTTAAAAGGCCTGGGAGAAATGATCTTTGAAGATTATGAACAAAACAGAAGAAAGAGATTAAAATAAAAATTGCTAAAGAAGTTAGAAAACATACATGCTATATGAAATTAGATCATAAGAAGATTACTACCCTGGGGGAATTAAAAAAAGCAGGATACACCTCTGTTGGTATCAAGGACGAATTACGTAATAATTTAAGAAATAGGATCAAAGAAGGAAAAGACTCTTTTGCAGGTGTCTGGGGGTATGAAGATTCCGTGATTCCAGAATTGGAACGCGCCATCCTATCTAGGCATAATATTAATTTATTGGGACTTAGAGGCCAAGCCAAAACGCGCTTGGCAAGACTCATGGTGCATTTACTCGATGAGTATATACCGGTGGTTGAAGGATCGGAGATCAATGATGATCCACTAAAACCTATCTCCAGATACAGCAGGCAACTTATTGAGGAAAAAGGAGATGACACCCCCATTAGCTGGTTGCACAGAGATGAGCGCTTTTACGAAAAACTGGCAACCCCTGATGTAACGGTTGCCGACCTTATTGGGGATGTAGACCCTATTAAAGCTGCGAATCTTAAACTATCGTATGCCGATGACCGGGTTATCCATTTTGGCATGATTCCCAGGGCGCATCGATGTATTTTTGTAATTAATGAACTTCCCGATCTGCAGGCTCGTATTCAGGTTTCCTTGTTTAATATTTTACAGGAAGGCGATATACAAATACGGGGTTTTAAACTGAGATTACCCCTGGATATTCAGTTTGTATTTACGGCGAATCCTGAGGACTATACCAATAGAGGGAGCATTGTTACTCCACTTAAAGATAGGATAGGCTCACAAATCCTTACACATTATCCAAATGAAATTGCTACGGCCCGTAAAATTACAGCACAGGAAGCGCGTTTAGATGAACGTCAGACAGAAACTGTGTATGTTCCGGAATTAGCTAAAAATCTACTAGAACAAATAAGTTTTGAGGCCAGGACCAGCGAGTTTGTAGATGCTAAAAGTGGAGTGAGTGCCCGTACGAGTATTACGGCTTATGAAAACTTGTTGAGTACAGCAGAGCGCCGCGCTCTTTCTCAAGGAATTGATAAGACCAGGGTTAGACTATCGGACTTTATGGGCGTCATCCCTGCGATTACAGGAAAAATAGAATTGGTGTATGAAGGGGAACAGGAGGGGGCAGATGCTGTAGCGCTTATGCTGATCGATGATGCTATTAAAAGTCTTTTCCCAAACTATTTTCCCGCTATTTTAAAGTTGGAACAAAAGGATGCCGATGGTCCTTATGATGATCTTATTCTATGGTTCTTTGATAGAGAAGGGATTGAATTGTTAGATGAGCAGACAGATGACGAATACCAAAAAACACTAGACAGCATTCCTCCTTTACAAGAATTAATAAACAAACATCAGCCTAAAATTTCTGCGAATGATTCTTACTTTTTAAAGGAGTTCTTACTCTGGGGACTGGTAGTTCACAAGAAATTAAGCAAACAGAGATACACCAAAGGTTATAAGCTCAAGGATCTCTACGGAGGATTTATAAGTAAACTATAGAAAAACCCCGCCAAAAGCGGGGTTTTTTTGTGCTGCCATAGCACTAGGCACTCATGATTTTTCATGAGAGTATTATTCGTGTACCTTATCAAAACGATAGGGGCCAATGCGTTCCCTACGGTGCTTAAATGTTGTAAAAGTGACGAGCAGTAAAAGAAATTGCAGTCCAAATATTACAAGTCCAATCGGTAAGAACGTCTGCGGTAGCACAAGATCTGAATAGTCAAAATAACTCAATAGGATGAAAAAGGTTTCAGAAATTTTAAACAAGTAAACCAAAAAGATCGCGTACATGGTGTACTCCAAATTCCGGGTACTGTTCATATGAATATGGGGCTCTTTTTCGAGTTGGTATAAGGCATTTAAGAACCAAGCGTGAACGATCATCAAAAATGAAAATATATAATTATCGATCTTTAGAAAATAGAATTTATTGGTATAAAGACCGTAAAAACTAAAAATGATTAATAAGGGTAAAATACTCAAGCTAAGTATAAAGCACTTTTTCCATGTAATAACTTGCAGTAGGTGCTTCATACTAATGTTGACTTGGGATTGAGGTGTTTTTGGAAATAAGAACGAGTTGGTGCAGTCCTTTATTTCAAACAAATCGTTGAACGGTAAGGAATGTTGAGTATGTTTGAAAAGTTGTGGTGAAATACACTGTTTGCCGAAATCGCGGGCAGCTCATTTATTAGGAAGACCTCTTTCTTAAGGGATACAGTGTAAGGTGGGTAAGACTTCTCCATAGCCATTCAAAGGGACCGTAATAAAATTGCCTCATCCACCATTTGCTGATAAACAACTGAATAAAGACAATTAGGAGGGCCATTGTGAAGGTTATTGTATTGCTTAAAACCCCGAGATAGTGTAACCCCCAGCCGTAAAATATAAAAGTGCCTATAATGCTTTGTAATACGTAATTGGTCAGGGCAGTTCTTCCATAAGAACTGAATGCATTTAAAAACCGTCTCCACTTTGCTGCCCTGTACGCCATCACAAAAAGACATAGAAGGATGAAGGTCATGGCCACATTCGTTAGATCATAGCCAGTTAAACCTATCATGGCTAACCAGTTGTCGAAAGTAGGGTTTGGGCCTAATTGGGCAAATGCGCCAATGGTAATTAAAGTAGAAATCAAAAAGAGGGCAATTGAAAAATACAGGATATTGCGGGTCATTTTCCTTTGATCCATATACGACCTGAAAAAATTACTGCGCCCGGCATAGAGTCCTAGTAAGAAAAATCCAAATGTGAGGTATCCACGGGAAAATATACCCATTTGAAAGTCTATTTTCATCATATGACCCTCCACGGCATTCGATCTAAATACATCCCATAAAGTTCCGTTTGAAATGACCTCAAAGTAGGATTTAATAAGAGGGCTCTCCGGCGAATAATCTCCTTCCGAAAAAAAACTATCTCCATTACTTATTGTGAAAATCAGGTATCTGCCAACACCTAAGAATAGGAGGGAAGCTATAAGAAGGAGCCAGCGATCTTTTAATCTGTAACAAGGAATAAGTAACGCCCCCAACAGGGCATAAATAGTTAGTATATCCCCTCTGTACAAAAGGCTGTGGGCAAATCCGATAGCCAAAAGGATCATCAGTCGCCATAAAAAACGCATCCTAAAATCCATTCCACCTCGCCGTGCTTTGTCCATTTGAATAAAAAAGCTAAGACCAAACAGAAACGAGAAAAGGGCAAAAAACTTTCCTCGCAGAAATAGTAAAATGAATCCATCTACCACGTAATCCAAGGGGCCTTGATGAGTAGCTTCCATAGTACCTTCGGGAAAAGGAGCACCTATGTAATTCTCTACCATATGGACAATTACTATCCCAGCCAGTGAAAAACCCCTTAGGGCATCCACAATGTCCATTCTGGATGTCCCCGCTTGTTCTTTTGGTGCTAATGACATTTAGGGAAGATCAGGGTTGGAGTTCCGTGGTCAATACCTTTGAAGTTCGCCATCAGGAAATCCAGGTCCTTCTTTCTGCAAGTCGTGCAAAAAATACAAGGAACAAACCAATGATAATAACCATGGCAGGAATAATCACGGCTTCTGTTTGCCCGTATACTTCAGAGGCATTGGTCATAAAAAAACCATATCCTGTTTGTACTAAAACTCCTATCAAGGACATTCCCAGGGCAGATTTCGCCCATTTTTTTCGAAGTAAAAGCCCGATACACCCTGCAGCACCAAACCAAACGGCGATGGCGAAGGCAGCTGTTACCCATGCAGGAGTGTTTTCCATTAAACTAACTTGTTCTGCTGTCATTTCGGCCATGATAGCCTCTTTCATAAAGGCTGTCCCTAAATAATTCATGACGCCCATTAGGTTCCATAATAATGCCAGTACACTGACAATCCAGAACCATACGGGTGGTTTTGAAGTTGGATGTTTGCTCATAATAAATTGCTTAGTTGTTGTGACTCCAATTTACAAAAATTTTGATTGTATGTTAAAGAAATTAAGGATTCACAGTTTGGGAAGTGATCATGGCATTAAACCTTGATAGAATGGTAACTAACCTGCCTACTAACAATTTGAATAGCTATATTTATAGCCTTTATAAGGATCATGAAAAAGAGTAAGTACGCCTACTTGGTTTGGGTGCAATATTTGGGGTTTAGATACAGTGGGTGGCAAAAGCAACCTGGGCAAAAGACGCTGGAAGGAATGCTTCTTAAAACCTTAAAATTTATAGATCCGGGAAAACAATATAAAATACTAGGGGCGGGAAGGACAGATGCAAAAGTGTCTGCACTAAAAATGGCCTTTCAACTTCTAACACCTGTTGCTCCCATCGAAGATATACCTGCTTTTGTGAGGGATTTAAATCAAAACCTACCATCAGACATACGAATAGTTGGGATGGAGGAAGCAAACCCCGAAAAAAACATAATTCAAAATGCGAAGATCAAAGAGTACTGCTATATCTTCTCCTATGGGAGTAAGAATCATCCATTTTGTGCTCCTTTTATGGCTAATTTCCTGGGTGACCTGGATCTACCTGCTATGAAAAAAGCTGCTAGAATATTCCAGGGAACTCATAATTTTCAAAATTTTACTGCCAGGGTCCAACCAAACACCAGGCTTATCCGTACCGTAGATCATTGTGAAATTATTGAGAATACGGAATTTACAGCCAATTTTTTTCCTGAAACAAGCTTTTTGCTCTTAGTGCGGGGTGCCGGTTTTATGCGGTATCAGATCAGAATGATGATGGGTGCCCTGGTTCTCTTGGGCAGAGGGGAGCTAGACCTTCCAACCTTAGAGCGCGCTCTCAAAACTAATGAAAAAATGCTGATGCCTTATGTTGCCCCAGGTTCTGGTTTATTTTTAAAGAACATGGTGTTCCAGTAGCGCTATTTTGTTTATATCTTTAATGAAAGTCTTTCTGTATGATTAAGTTGCAATTACCTATTAAACTGCAAAATAAAAAGAAATCAAGGATCCATAAGAAATTAGGGAAGGCCCCTGGTACCATTACGTATATGGGCGATCGGGATCATTCAATAAGTACGTTGGATGTAATCGCTTATTCCGATGATTCGTTGGAAGAATACAGTCCGGTGAATGTAGATACACTCTTGGAAGATAAGAGAGATCAAATAAAATGGATTAATCTGGTAGGCCTCAGCGATGAAGGCTTTATCGAAAAATTAGGAAAAGTATTTCAACTTAATTCATTGGTGCTTGAAGACGCTATACAAACGGAACAACGGCCCAAGATAGATGAATATGAAACATATATTTTTGGAGTCTTTAAGATGCTTTACCTGGACGAGGGGCAGAATGTTGTAGCAGAACATGTAGCTATTTCTTTATTTAAAAAAGAGGTACTCGTTTTTCAGGAATTAACTAGAGACGTTTTTGATGGCGTCAGGCAACGCTTGAGGGGCCATCAAGGTCGAATCAGGGGTAAAGGTGCAGACTATTTGTTCTTTGCCTTATTGGACGCCATCATCGATAATTATTTTATGATCCTTGAAAATATTAGTGAACGAATGGAATTGCTGGAAGAAGAAGTGTATCAAAAGCCAAAACCCAAAACGGCACATAAAATACAGGAGCTGAAAAAAGAAGTATTGCGGATTAGGAGATATATTGCTCCTGTAAGGGAGTTGGTAGGCCGACTAATAGACACAGAACATCCCTTGATCACCAAGGACACTAAATTGTATTTAAGGGATGTACTGGATCATTGTGTAGAGATCAATGATATGCTTCAAATTTATCGTGAAATGGTCATGAGCCTTATGGAAATGTACATGAGTAATGTTAGCAATAAAATGAATGAGGTGATGAAGGTGCTAACAGTGATGGCCTCTATATTTATTCCACTTACGTTTATTGTGGGCATCTATGGAATGAACTTTGACAATATGCCTGAACTACATATGGAAAATGGTTATTTCATTGTTTTGGGTGCTATGTTCTCGATCCTGATATTAATGCTCTTATATTTTAAAAGAAAGAACTGGATCTGATCGAATATAGGGAACACCAAAAGAGCTCTGAAAGCTGCTTTACTAATATTTTGTAAATTCAACAGAAATAGTCTTATATGCCATATTGGGGATATCTTTTAATCTTACTGCTCGCTGCTTATTTCCTAATAAGTTTGTTGCTGTATATATTACAGGACTACCTGCTATTTAAACCAGAGAAATTGCCAGCCGATTTTCAATTTTACTATGAACATCAGGAAACAGAGGAATACAATGTAGAAACCCGGGATGGTGCAGTGATCAATGGCTTGAGATTTAAAGCGAAAAATCCCAAGGGCATTGTCTTCTATCTAAAAGGAAATTCTAAAAGTATTAAAGGCTGGGGAAAGTTTGCAGTAGATTTTACGAGACATGGGTATGATGTATTAATGGTAGATTACCGTGGTTTTGGGAAGAGTACAGGAAGGCGTACCCAAAAAGCGGTAAAAAGAGATATGCAGGTAGTTTATGACAAGATTAAGCAGAAGGTAGATGAAAAGTATATTATTCTTTATGGTCGATCCCTTGGTTCGGGATTTGCTACTAAGTTAGCATCTATGAACAATCCCAGAATGCTTATTCTAGATGCTCCGTATTACAGTTTAAAGAAGGTAGCTAAGAAATATATACCATTTATGCCCCTGTCCCTGTTATTGAAATTTCCCATGCCCACTTATAAATGGTTAAAATACGTGAATTGCCCTATTCATATCATACATGGTACAGATGATAATCTTATCCCTTATAAGACCAGTGTAAAACTCTCGAAGATTAAGCCAGTACAAACCACCTTATACACTGTAATCGGAGGGGGGCATAAAAACTTAAACACCTTCGAATCCTACCATAAAATGCTCAGTGATATTATCACATCGAATACTAAAAAAGTAAGCCTGGATGGAACTAGTATAAAGGTAAAACACAACCTCTCCGAGCCCCATGCGTAAAATAAACCGGGTACTGGCAGCTTTTTTTGCCTGTATTTTAACACTACTAGTTATGCTATATTTTTTACAGGAAAAATTAATTTTTTTGCCCAGCAAATTACCAGCTGATTATATCTTTTCTTTTGACGAATCTTTTGAGGAATTCTATATCTCTACAGATGATGGAGCAAAACTGAATGCCCTGCATTTCAAAAATAAAAACCCACATGGTGTTATCCTATATTTTCACGGAAATGCCGGAGATCTTTCTCGTTGGGGGCAAGAAGTTCAGTTTTTGGTAAAGCTACATTACGATGTAGTAGTGATGGATTACAGGACATATGGCAAAAGTACCGGCACCCTTAGTGAATCTGCACTATTAAAGGATGCCAGGTTATTCTATGATTATGTTGCATCTCAATACTCCGAGCAGGAAGTTATTATTTATGGCAGGTCACTTGGATCTGCCATGGCCTCCTACCTGGCGGCTACCGTATCTCCCTCTTTACTCATTTTAGAGACCCCGTTTTACAGTTTGTTGGATGTGGCACAAAACAGGTTTCCAATACTACCTGTAAACTCCTTATTAAAGTATCAATTTAAGTCGCACCAGTATTTACAAGAGGCACATTGCCCTATTGTCATTTTTCATGGGGATAAAGATGGTGTGGTTCCTTTAGCCTCGGCTAAAAAACTTTATCAGAGCCTGGATGGAAAAAATGTCAAATTTATAGTAATAGAAGGAGGGGAGCACAATGATCTAAGTAGTTTCCCTAGGTATAAAAACACCATAACTTCCCTGTTAATTCCTGAGAAGACAAGGAGGTCTTACCCGGTAAAAAAATAAATGCTTTGCCTTATGGCAACAACTTTATAAGAGCCGGATAGAAATTCAATCAAAAAGATCGGAAGATAAATAACGGTCTCCTCTATCGCATATGATAGAAACTATAACGCCCTGCTCTAATTCACCCGCCAACTTTAGCGCTGCAGCCGTTGCACCCCCACTACTCATCCCGGCAAAAATTCCTTCTTCTTTGGCAAGTCGTTTAGCCATTAACCTGGCTTCCTGCTCACTAACCTCTAATATACGGTCAACCTTATTGGCATCAAAGATCTTAGGTAGATACGCTTTCGGCCATTTTCGAATCCCAGGGATACTGGCCCCGTCAGAAGGCTGTACGCCAACAATCTGAACAGATTGCTGCTTCTCCTTTAGATAGGTTGAAGTCCCCATGATGGTCCCTGTAGTGCCCATAGAGGACACAAAATGCGTAACACTCCCCTGAGTATCTCGCCAAATTTCGGGCCCTGTAGTTTTATAATGTGCTTTCCAGTTATCCTCATTTGAAAATTGATTGATCATGACATAACTTTCTTCTTTCACCTTTCTTTCCGCATAGTCCCTGGCGCCTTCAATGCCAATATCGGAGGGAGTTAAAGTTACCTTTGCCCCATATGCTCTCATGGTCTGTACCCGTTCCTTGGTGGCATTATCTGGCATAACCAATTCAATTGATAATTCGTAAAGACTGGCGATCATGGCCAGCGCAATGCCTGTGTTCCCGCTGGTCGCTTCTATTAACTGGCTATCCCTGGTAAATGTCCCTCTTTCCAATCCTCTGGTGATCATATTCAGGGCGGCCCTGTCTTTTACACTCCCACCGGGATTCTGACCTTCTAACTTAAACAAAAGGGACACCTTGGGATTGGTATTCAATACTTTAGAAGCTACCAAAGGAGTATTTCCAATAAGATCTATGAGACTATACGCCATTATTAGTTCTGATTTTAATTTCCGGAGAATGAAAGACGGTCGAATTAGGAGCAACAGACTGTGTTAGCCAGGCATTTCCGCCGATGATAGAATTGGCTCCAATGACCGTATCTCCGCCCAGAATAGTGGCATTGGCATAAATGGTCACATTTGTTTCTATGGTAGGGTGTCTTTTGGTGTCACGCAGATCCTTGGCAACATAAAGGGCTCCCAGGGTAACGCCCTGATATATTTTTACATGATCGTGTATTACCGCAGTTTCTCCAATGACCACCCCTGTGGCATGGTCTATAAAAAATGATTTCCCGATCTGGGCACCGGGGTTAATGTCCACGCCAGTCTGACTGTGTGCATATTCGGTCATTAATCTGGGAACTAAAGGGAATTTCTTTTTGTGCAATTCGTGAGCGAGGCGGTAAATAGCGATCGCATAAAAACCAGGATATGCCAGATAAACTTCTTCAATTGATGAAGAAGCAGGGTCACAACTGGCAATAGCCAATGCGTCTAAATTCAGATCTTCCAGCACTGAAGGCAATCTGTGAAGGTAATCGTCCCAAACAGATGCGCAGGATTTTTTAGGATCCCAACAGGCCAGATCTACCAGACAATCGAATTGTCTGGCCAACTCGGGTAAGTTCTTCTCAAAGGGTGTTTCTGAATCAAAGAGGGACAAAAACAACAGATCAGTAAAATCTTCCGTTTCTTTTTTGAGACGGAATTTTAAATTTGGCTGTGTCTTATGCGCCTTAATTTTATCTATGATAGTTTGAGTATCCATTGTTTTTATTTACAAAATAAAATTAACCATTAATTAAAAAGACCCTTCTTCAAAAAGGTTAACTTTAATATAAATCTCACGAATACAAATCAAATATGGACATCAGCAGCATTCAAAAAGAGTCTTTTTTATTTCTAAAGTCCCTGGAGGTTAACAATAACCGGGAATGGTTCAATGATCACAAAGATCAATATAAAGCCCTGGAGGCCGACGTAAAGAAATTTTATCAGCACCTTTTGGAACAAATGCGATTACACGATGATATTGAGCGATTAAAAATGTTCCGTATTTATAGAGACGTGCGCTTTTCGAAAGATAAAACGCCCTTTAAGATCCATTTCGCGGGCTCTTTTTCCAGAGCTGGGAATCGCTTAAGAGGCGGATATTACCTCAGGCTAAAACCAGGAGAGTCATTTATTGCGGCCGGGTTTTGGGATCCTAACAAAGAGGATTTGCTCAGGATAAGGAAAGAGTTAGAGATGGATGCCTCCGATTTTAGAAAGGTAATCCAACAACCTTCGTTTACTAAAACCTGGGGGAACCTGCAGGGAGATGAGCTAAAAACTGCACCTAAAGGCTTTGAAAAGGACCATCCGGATATAGACCTTATCCGAAAAAAACAATTCATTTTTGTAAAGAATTTTACAGATGCAGAGGTATTTGCTAAAGATTTCCTGCAAGTTGCAAACGTTTCCTTTAAAATGATACGTCCTTATTTCGACTTAATGAGTGATATACTTACCACGAATCTAAATGGTGAATCTCTATTAGACTAGTGAAGCGACCTCAAATAACTGAATTTGGTCTTTTATTCTTTCCACGACCATATTCATCATCCTTTTATTGAGGGCTGAGGAATTTTGGATATAGCGTTCATACTCCTCAACGGTGAATTGACCTATGATCATCCCCTTCAATGAGTTCCGTAATTTCATATCCTTTTGAATGGCATGCTCAATGTATTCCAGTCTTTTAGGCAAACCAAGTTCATAAAAAGAATTCTTGTGTTTGTTTGCATAATTTCTGAAAGCGGCGATCAAAAGACCATTCTGAAATTTGATGATGGGCCTTAAAGTAGCATTTTGAAACTGTTCATCCTGACTCATTTCCTGAGTTACCCGGGCGTTTGGAAGCGAAGGACGCAACCTAAGAAGCTCGGTAGATCTATCATTCATCTTAGTAGTTTTAATAAAATTAAATAATACAGTCAGGGGGTTTTTACTTAAGTCAAATACTTGTTAACGGCTTTATAAACAGCAGAAACTATATGTTACAACAGTTCTTTGGCTATTTCTTTCCAGGAGTTAACACGTTCAAAATGGTTGGTGTGTATGTTGTGAGGGGAGGTAAAGATTATCGACCTGCCTTGAAAGTTTTCCAAATTATGACTTCGATCATCAATTAAAATGTCTCCCCGTAAGATCTTTTTATCACCGCACAGAATTCTATTTTTCCAATGTATAAAGGGAAAGTGTTCATCTAGCCATTGATGTTTTTCCAAAAGTGAATTCGGAAATTGCATGGCCGCAGAGGCCACATAGACAAAATGCTTTTTGTTCAATTCTTGCAGTATTTCAATGCTGTCTTCCATGGGTTTTAAATTTCTAAAAAACCCTACTTCATGATAGTGTTGCCAGATAGCATCTTTACGTTCCAAAGGGACTTTTTGCCAGACTTCAAACCCCATACACTCTTCTTTGGTAAGCGATTCATTATAGTTTTTATTATAGTGTTCTATATGAGCGGTGTAGGTGTCTGCCATAACCTCGTCCATGTCTACAAATAGGATCATTTTAAAAGAATTTTAGCAAATTTCCTACTTTCTGAATGATTACGGAAGGTCCTTTTGATTTGTTTAACAAATGATTAAAGCAGTACTGCTGCTTTAAAAATTATGAGTTGACAATTTTAAGGGGATGGATTTATCGGATTCATAAATTAACGCAAGTATTGGCCCGGTAAAGAGGTCAGATATGAAATTGTGGTACTTTTGTATAAAATAGTTCTTATGCGCTTTCATACTAGAAAATGGGTTAAACCTGGTGATCTCAATGCTAATGAGACCTTATTTGGCGGCCGCCTACTCTCGTGGATCGATGAGGAGGCAGTACTTTACAGCATCATACAACTGGAGAACAAAAAGGTGGTCACGAAATACATGTCAGAAATTAATTTTATGAGCACCGCACATCAGGGCGATATCGTTGAAATAGGGATCGAGGTGGTAAAATTTGGGAAGACCTCCTTGGTTTTGAAATGCGAAGCCCGTAATAAAATGAACAGGGAAACCATTCTTACTGTAGACAATATCATTATGGTGAATCTGGGTCCTTCCGGGAAGCCATTGCCTCATGGAAAGACCAAGATTGAATACGTTAAGGACCGTCTGGCAGGGGAGGAAGATTAATTTAGTGCCATTTCCCTGGAAACTGCCTGTACCTCATCTAAAACTCGCAAGAGGTTTTCTCCCCATAGTTTAGCGATATCCTCCTCCGAATACCCACGCTTTACCAGTTCTGTGGTAACATTCAGTGTCTCGGAAGCATCAGACCAGCCCTCAATTCCACCGCCGCCATCAAAGTCGGAACTGATCCCTACATGATCAATCCCAATTAGATCAACCATATAGTCTATATGATCCACAAAATCTGATACGTTAACGGCTTTCGGAACATCTTTTCTTCTAGCTGCCAATTCTTTGCCCATAGCCATTACCTTTGGATAGTTTTCCATAAACTCCCCTTGTTGTTCTTTGGTCAAAGAGCGAAATTGAGATCTTTCGTACCAGGAAAGTCCAAGAGAATCTGCGACCTGCCTGTACAGGTCCTTCATATAGGCCGAATGTGCATTGTCTTTCTCTGTATTTAAATAAGAACTAAAAGCTACCGTTTGAACTACGCCGCCATTTTCCTTGAGCAACAATAATTGCTCATCATCCAGATTTCTACTGTGGTCACAAAGAGCTCTGGCTGAAGAATGCGAAGCAATTATGGGTGCTTTGCTAAGGGAGATCATTTGTATCATTGCTTCCTTGGATGGGTGAGACACATCTATCATTATTCCAACTCTATTTAATTCATTTACAGCATTTTTACCTAGATCACTTAAACCATTATATAGCCAAACACTGTCTGCTTCACCTGTGTTAGAATCCGAAAATTGACTATGGCCGTTGTGGGAAAGTGAGACATAACGGGCTCCCAATTTCTGATATTTTTCAATGTTGGCCAGATCTACACCCATTGGGTAAGCATTCTCAACACCAATCATGGCCACTTTTTTTCCTGCTTTATGGAGGTTCCTTACATCTTCCGAACTAAGGGCAAGTCCTATCTGATCTGGAGCGATCTCTTCACAAAGTCTGTGGATTGCTTCAAACTTTGCCATGGCATTTTCTTCCGCGCGCTGGTAGCCAGCTGCATTTAAGGAATCCTGACCGGTATAAACTATTAACCAGGCCACATCCAGTCCGCCCTCGGTCATTTTTGGCAAATTAACCTGAGTTTCGAGCCGCTGAGTGTAGTTTACACTGTCTGTGAAATTCTTAACGTTGATATCGTCATGCGTATCGATGGTGATGACAGATTCATGGATTCTTTTGGCCTTTGCTGAAAGTTCTTCTTCGGGTTTGTCTTTCGAATCTGCACAAGAGAAAATCGATAAAATGCATAAAAGTTGGATAAAATACCTCATGATGTCTGTTTTTAACCTACAAATAAAGCAATTTGACAACACATTACACACTCTAGGTAACATTTAATTGTGAGCCCCCCCTTAAAGGGGGATTTTAGCAAGGAATTTATTGTCCAAACCCGATACCTTGAAATCTAAAAACCTACTTAGCCAAATCTCAGACTTAGAGATAGCGCTTAACAATTTCTCCTTCGAAGAACTAACCACTAATGAGGCAGGCCTGCTCAAACAATCATTTGACAGGTTCAAGAACGAACTGGAAACCAAAATTTGGGGATCGGCCGCCAAAGACCTTATAAATCCTAAAACTACTAGCAACAGTACATTAAATGGCCGGGATGCACAATTAATAGCCAAGGTAAGTCATGAGATCAGAACACCACTCAATGGGATCATGGGTTTTACGGATCTCCTGAAAGAAGGGGATCTGAACGAAGTACAAAAAGGGCAGGTGAATGCCATAAAGTCTGCCTCTACTACATTGCTGGAGATAATTAATGAATTACTCGAATTTTCAAAACTGGAAGCTGGTTCGGAAGAATTCAATGAACTGCCTTTTAATTTTCACAATCTAATCAAGGAAGTTTCTTATCTCTGTGACACCTTGATCGTTGATAAAAAGATCAGTTTTGAGGTAAAAACAGATCCTAAAATTCCGGAGATATTACTTGGGGATCCATCTAAACTAACCCAGATATTACTAAACTTATTAGGGAATGCCATCAAATTTGTTGAAAATGGTGGTGTCTCCCTCAGTACACGCATTATCAGGATTTGCAATAACAAGGCCACCATAGAATTTATAATTGAAGATACAGGCATTGGGATCTCTCAAGAAGATCTGAAGCATATATTCGACGCATTTAGGCAAGCAGGTCAGCATACCTTCTCAAAATATGGGGGCACAGGACTAGGTCTGAGCATTGTAAAGCAAATTGTTGACAAGCTGGGCGGCACTATTGCTGTAAAAAGCAAACTTCAGCAGGGGACACAGTTTACAATGACGCTAGAGTATTCTATAGGCCAAAAACAATCATTTAAAATGAAAGCAAAATCGGAAAATGCCCAACCCACCGTTGATACGCTTAAGGTGCTTGTCTTTGAAGATAATCCGCTCAATCAATGGCTTATTAAGAAACGCTTGAAAAGCTGGGGCTGTACTTTTTTTGTTACAGAAGATGCCGTAGAAGGACTAAGAATATTAAATCACGAACATATTGATGTGGTTTTTATGGATCTGCATATGCCCGTAGTTGATGGTTACGAGATTACGAGACGGATAAGAGCCAGTGGAGTGCAACGGATTTCAACCGTTCCGGTTATTGCGCTTACGGCCGACTTCACCGCGAAGGATAAAGAGAAAGCCAATCAGGATGGGATAAATGACTTCATCTTAAAACCATATACCCCCGAAGAGCTTTTGGAAAAATTGATTCATTACGGACATTCAAAACCAACATCTACAGAATTTAAAGGCATTTTAAAAGAACCTGATCTTCTCGCTCCCAATGCGGAACAACTTACTAAGCTAGACCTGACTGAGGTCTTGGAAGACTGCATGGGTGAAATTGAGATGCTGCAAGAGTTGGTGGAGCTGTACAAGCGGAATGCCCTGGAATTTATTGGAAAGACAAAACTTCACCTTCAAAATAAGGATGTTGAACAAGTGCAATTTGCCACACATAAACTAAAATCTGGCTTGGCCATGATGAAGACTCAAAACCTTCTTATCCTGGTACAGCAATTACATGAGCATTGCAAGACAGACCAGAATTATGACCAGATGAATTATTTGTTTCAACAATTTGTAAAGGAATATCCTATGGTTGAGTTTGCCCTGGATGCAGAAGTAACCCGATTAAAAAAAGAGCAATAATCTACCCAAGACATGAAAAAAATTCTCTTAGCAGACGATGATGAACTTTTGGCTTCATTGCTTAACTATCGCTTAGACAAAGCAGGTTATAAGGTCCATTGGTCCTGCGATGGCAAAAAAGTGAAGGAACATTTGGAAAAAGAGATACCAGACATTATTGTGAGTGATATAATGATGCCTTATTTCTCTGGTCTGGAACTGGTAGATTTTGTCCGAAATACCCTGAGTTCAAAAGTGCCCATTATTATTATTTCTTCAGCAGGAAATGAGGAGAATGTTCTTTCTGCTTTTGAATTAGGGGCCAATGATTTTATTTCAAAACCGGTGAGCCCTTCAGAATTATTAGTAAGGGTCATGCGAGAATTAAACAAAACATAATTATTGATTAGAGCAGCTTTTATATATCAATCATTTACACTTATTAGTGTCCCAAAGATCCACACGGATCTTTTGTGGGATCTTAGTGTGTTGTTTGGTAGTTTGTGCCTGCTATATTTCGGATTTATATTTTTCTTCAGGAACCGCCTGTCTGCCAAGGCCAAAAACATTGATGTCCGTAGAAAACAATTAACCCCCATCATCAGTAATTTTCTCTTTTATGGCGATGATGCAAGCAAAGAAGAAAAATACGAATACGTTGAATTAAAGGTGGAGATGAGAGAGTTCATCAAAGACCCTATTAATCGCAGTATTTTAAAAGAAATATTGTTAGACCTGCAGCGCGATCTAACGGGAGATTCCCGTGCTCGCTTGTTTACCTTATATCAGGATTTTGATTTACACCTGGATGCCTATCAAAAATTACAGAGCTGGCGTTGGGAAGTGGTAACAAAAGGAATAGTTGAACTCACCCAAATGCAGGTAGAACAGGCGTATACCTTTATCAGGAAATTTATCAACCACAAAAGAAGTGTGATCCGCAAACAGGCACAGATCGCCACTGTTTCATTAAAACCGGAAGGAATCATACACTTTCTGGATACAAATAGATACGCCATTTCCGAATGGCAGCAAATCAAGATTCTGGAAGTACTCCAAGGTCAGGAAGATTTTATTCCACCAAGTTTCGGAGCCTGGCTTACTTCAAAAAACAAGGATGTAGTTCTGTTCTCCCTCAGGCTTATTCGTCATTACAATCAGACCGATGCCAATTGTTCTGTCACAGAGCTTTTAAAACACAGGGATGATGAAATAAAGATAGCGGCCATTGATTGTATCAAGGAGTTTGGGATCAAAGATGCCATTCCTGTGCTTTTGGCAGCGTTTTCAAGATCTAAACGTACCACTAAAATTGCAATCCTGGATGCCCTTGGAGTGCTGGGCTCAGAAGAGATGATCCCAACCTTGTTCAAGATCTGTGAAAAAGAGACCAACTTCAATGTAAAAAGCAAGGCATTAAGTGCTATCAATCACATAAAACCCAATTCAGTACTGCCTAAAGAAAATTTGGATCCTGCCATAAAAGTAGGTCCGGAAACAATCGCTGCTTTAGCGTTAAATGAAATTGAACCAACCACGGAGATGGAAGAAAAGAAAGAGCAGCCCAAGGAAACAATGGAAGAGGAGGTAGTGGTCATAGAAGAAGATAACGAGTATTTGCTGGAGGACCTGGATGTATTTGAGGTTTGCTTTATGGAAGAGCTCAATGAAATTCTGGACCGTTCAGAAATTAGTGATAATTCTATTGAGATTAAATATTTACCGCTGGATTTCCTACCCATCGTAGTTCAAAAACAATCAGACATGGCAAAAAAGAAACAAAAAAAGAGATCGGTTCCCAATTATACGGACCTGGAAGTAATCTTTTATGAGGTTCACCCGGACGAAGCATTCAGAATAGAGTTGGAAAATGTTCTAAGCAGGGTAGAGGTGCCCAATTTGGACGGTAAAATGGAAATAGAATACCTAAATTTTAGATTTGTCCCATTTGTAATTAATGACCAGGAGGATAAAAATAAACTACCTGCTTTACTCAATGAGATCAATGCCATGGAAGTTAACGGGGTTGAAATTGTATTGCCAGAACCGGATAAGGAGGATGATTCTTTTACAGAAGAGCAATCTTCAGCCATGGATATTCAGGAAGAAGATGAGGACACCTGCGCTTTTGTAAACTGGGAAGATCTTGACGAAGAGGTACAAACTGTAGAACACAATGGAGAAGACAAACCCTTACATGAGCATACAGACAAGGCGCCAAAACAAGAGTTTGGATTCAGCATTTTTGAAGAGCTTTTCCGCCATTGTGACACGGAATCTAAACTCATTTTACTAGATGAGATCCTGGACCTCGGGGATGCCAAGGAATTATGTTTTCTGCAAACCTTATTAAAGGACCCCCGGAAAGAGGTTCGCGAAAAGGCAAAAGACATTGCAGCCAAGCTCGATAAGAAGCTGCGAGCTGAAAATAATGAAGAACACACACCTAATGCTATCATAAAATGGGCAGATGGTAAAAAAAAGAAGTCGACTCTGACGTTAAATTTCGATCTCGACAAAATAGAAATCAGTAAACCAAAGCAATTAAAAAAGTAATGGACAACGGCATATTCAACATATTGTTAGAATATCTGAACATCGTTTTTTTGGTGTTCTCGGCGGTATTGTTCGTCTTGTATTTTCTGATGGCCTACCTGGCAACAAGGAATTCCATTCATTACAAACATAAAAATAGTTTCGGTGACATTTCCAAGACTATGGGTTCGCCACTGTCCCCGGGCATTACCATCATAGCCCCAGCTTTCAATGAGGGGTTAACCATTGTAGAAAATGTGAGATCACTCCTTTCCCTACAGTATGTGAATTATGAGGTTATGGTGGTGAATGATGGTAGCAAGGATGATACCCTTCAGAAACTTATTAAGGCCTATCATCTTGAACGAATTAATAAGGATATAGATCCGGAAATAAAATCCAAACCGATCCGTGGGATTTATAAGTCCAACCAAAGATCCTTTTCAAAACTTACGGTGGTAGATAAGATGAATGGAGGAAAATCTGATGCGTTGAATGCCGGGATATATCTGTCGGAGAATAAATATGTAGGATGTATTGATGTAGACTGCCTCATTCAGCCCGATGCTCTTTTACATGTTGTGAAATCGTTTTACCAACATTCTGAAAAACGTGTGATTGCAGTTGGTGGGGTTATTAGAGTGGCTAATTCATGTAAAATTTCCGGAGGTACCCTGGAAGAGATACGCTTGCCTAAAAACTGGCTGGCCAGATTTCAACTACTAGAGTATACACGCTCATTTCTCTTGGGCCGAATGGCATGGGCCAGAATAGATAGTCTCCTGATCATTTCCGGTGCATTTGGTTTTTTTGATCGGGAAATTGCTTTGGCCGTTGGGGGTTATGACACCACAACAGTAGGGGAGGATATGGAAATCATCTTTAGGATGAGACGCCATATGCACGATATTAAAGCGCCCTATCATGTGGCTTATATCCCTGATCCTCTCTGCTGGACCGAGGTTCCCGAAGACATAAAAATATTCATGAATCAACGAGACAGATGGTCTAGAGGTAACCTGGAAACCCTATTTACGCATAAGGATATGTTTTTTAATCCTAAGTACGGCAGACTTGGTATGTTGAGTTACCCCTATTGGTTCTTTTACGAGTGGCTGGCCCCCATTCTGGAATTTCTGGGATGTATTGCGGTCATTGTTTTTTTCTATTTGGGCATATTGAACTGGGACTTTTTTATTGCCATCACCGCTACGATTTATTCATTTTCTATTATGTTTTCTTTCTACGCAATTCTGTGGGAGGTGTATTCATATAATCAATACTCAAAGACCAGGGAAATACTCACCCTAATGTTATTTGCTGTCATAGAACCCATAGTTTTTCACCCCATAGTGGTATGGTCTTCTGTAAGAGGGAATTACAAAAAATTATTCAAGATCAGATCTGGGTGGGGTTCTCAGGTCAGAAAAGGTTTTGCCAAAGCATAAGGATGCAAGTAGATATAAACATAGGAGCAACAAAGAGGGATTTAAAGGATTTCACAAGGCTAGCGTTGTCCTTTTTCCTGTGCCTGGTCTTTCTTGCTCTTTTTCAGAATATTCGGTTATACTGGTCTGGTGTCCTGGATAGTGTACTGAACAAGAGCTTTTTGCTCTTAGTGGTACATCACCTCGGATTTGCTTCTCTAAGTGCTTTGATCCTGGTCTTCTTATTTAACTTTTTGGAACGTATAAAAGCCAATCTGGGATTCAAGACCGTTTCCGTGATTTTACTGCTACTATTGGTAGCAGAGGGAATACTTACGAAATATTATGTGGATTATTATGAGATCTTAGGGGCAGGTTTCTATAAAAGAATACTCAACAATGGTGGACTTGCAATATTATACCCTGTACCTGTTCTTTCTTTGGTGTGTGCAGCCCTAATGTTTATTTTTTATAAGCTAACAGCCAATGTTTATTCACTGATCAACAGAATGTATCCGTTTACGCTCATTCTCTTTAGTCTTTTCCTCGCTACTTTGATCTCCAGAAAGAACCCTATTAATGAGAATAAAACACAATTCCTGCTGTATCATCAGGCAAAAACCTCGCTCGACTTTAATAAATACGAAGGAAACGAGGAATACCCGCTTTTAAAGACCTTTGATCCTCCAAAGGAATTGGCAGAATATTTTTTCTTAGGGGAGAAAATGCCAAATATGGTATTTATAGTAATGGATGGGGTAGGATCGGATTTTGTTGGCGAAAAGGCTGTTTACAAAGACTTTATGCCTTATGTAAACTCATTATTGAAAGAATCATTGTATTGGCCTCATTTTGTGAGTAATACAGGCGAATCAGTAGCTAGTATTCCGTCCGTATTGGGATCCTTGCCCTTTGGTGAAAATGGATTTACCAACAATGCAACCCTCTCAAATAGAGAGACACTTTTTAGCCTTTTAAAAGATAATAATTATCAGACCTCCTTTAATTTTGGCGGCAATAGTTCTTTGGATAATCTGGGAAAATTCTTGTTTGAAGAAGAGATAGATCGCTTGGTCAGCAGAAAGGCTTATGGTCCTTCCTATTCCCAGCAAGAGGCGGATGCAGCCGGTATTTCTCTGGGATATCCAGACGGCGAGCTATTTAGAAAATGGATCGATGATTATCAGAGCACCTATCGCCCAAGGTTGGATGTTTTTCTTACGCTCAGCACAAAAAATCCATTTAAATCTCCAAAAAGTGAGAAATATAGGATGGAGCTTGAAAAGATCCTGAGCACTGCCAATTTGGCCAATAGGAATAAGAGATTGATCAAAAAAAATGACGAAGTATTTGAGAGCCTCTTATACTCAGATGATGCCATCAAAGATTTTTTGGAACGGTATCGGCACAAGGCCGAATTTCAAAATACCATTTTTGTGATCACAGGAAGTCATAATTTAAAGGATCTGCCCCAGGCAGATTATTTGGGACGTTATAAGGTACCGCTACTGATCTATAGTCCACTTTTAAATACATCCTCGCGAATTGGTTCCATGGTAGCCCATACAGACATCCTGCCATCTATAGCGGGTATGTTGCATGCCAGATATGGTATACAGGTTCCAAAAAAGGTTTCCTGGTTAGGAGATGGCCTGATGCATCAAGGATTTTTTAAAACAGATAAAATCATCCCATTATACCGGCACAAGGGGAATATCCAGGATTTTATTAAAGGAAATCATTTTCTATCTGGTTCTTCTATGTACGAGATTGGAGCAGATCTAAGCCTTTTTACTCCTCAAAATGACGATATCGAAAAGTCGATCAAACAAAATTTCCGGGAATTCAAGGCTATTAATACCTATGTGTCTGCTGAGAATAAACTACTACCAAACAATGACGATAATGAACCCAAAACGGATTCATCAGAAAGCAAGTCAGATATGGTATGGATCAACAGTGTTTTTAATAGCGACGATTACGACAAGGCATACAGGACAGCCCGTGATTTGGCCTTAGAAGGAAAGAGCGCGCGCGCATTGCTGCTTTGTAAGTACATTCTGGAAGAGGTTCCGGGTCATGCAGATACTGAAATCCTAATGGGTCGTATCCATGCCTGGAACAAAGAATACACAAAGGCCGCCAACATCCTGGAAACTACCATAAAGAAATACCCTGTATACGCTGATGGGTATTCTGCCTTGCTAGATGTCTATTTCTGGTCCGATACTAATTACAAGGTAGCCGACCTTAAAGAAATGATACGTAAGAATCGTATTGAGAATATGGAGTTGTTAAAAAAGATAAAGCGAGCGGAAGATAAAATGAAGAAGGAACAAACCCTGTTCGATAGTGATAATTTGGGCTTTCTCAATTTTGAAGATGATTTTTATGAGTGAACTAAATAAAATTTTGAAAATTCTAATTCATGGACTGTTGCTGTGCAGTTTTCCATGGCTGATGCATACTCAGGAATCATCGTACTCGGGAGATCCTGATGCTTCGCTGCAACGTGCCATGACCCTGGCCTTTAGCGGGAATAGGGTAGAAGCCAGAGACACACTTCAGAATATCCTATCAGCGTATCCGGAATATACGGATGTACGTACCTTACTGGCAAAGACATATAGTTGGGACGGTAATTTCGAAGAAGCGCGAAAGCATTTTAACCGTATCACCTCAGATGAAAGGCAGCATAAAGATGTATGGATCGGGGCAGTACGAAATGAGATCTATGCTGAAAATAATAATATTGCTTTAGGATTGGTCAACAAGGCATTACTGTATCTGGATCAGGATGCAGATTTGGTAGAACTTAGAACAGAAATATTGCGAAATCTGGAAGGTGAACCTCTTCTTAAAACCGAAGTAAACGTTTCTGAAAAAGGAACGGAGGAAATAAGAAAGTATAAAAATTCGGTTGCCCTCTTTAGTTCTACAGATGTATTCGATGTAGTGTTCGATCCCATGTTTTATTCAGGCATCGAATACATTCACGAAACAGCTGTCGGAAAGGTCATTCCCAGGATTAATTACAGCAATAGATTTGATATAGACGGCATTCAGTATGAACTAGACCTCTATCCAAAATTTTCAAAAACCTTCTATGCTTATTTAAACTATGGATACAGCCAGTCCGAGATCTATCCCACCCATAGGTTTGGCGGTGACCTGTACGCCAACCTTCCAAAAGGAATAGAGGCCTCACTGGGCGCGCGTTATTTATCTTTTACAGATAGTGAGGTAACGATCTATACAGGATCATTAGGACTCTATAAGGGAAACCATTACGTTTCCTTAAGACCGTATGTAACACCCAGGAATAATAGTTCTATAGGGGTGTCTGGAGTGCTTACTGCTAGGAAATATTTAAAAGATGCAGACAACTATATAGGTATTATTGGGGGGATAGGCTTTATGCCAGAATTCCGTCAGTTTTTGGCAAATAGTACATTGATCGCGGAAACTTTATTATTTGTAGAGTCTCAACAACTTATGATGGAGTATCAGTTTTCCTTTAAAAACAATCCATCCTTATACCGTGCCAATCTGGGGATTACCCGTCAAGAACTTATTTTCGCTCCCGGGAATTATTTCTACGCAGTATCTGCTGGCTTGCGATACCAGGTTCGGTTTTGATCTGGCAATAACTACCTCATAAATTGCGTTATATACAACAACTATCTAGCCTTACACCACAAACTATTGTTGAAAAAATAAAGAAAATATATGTTTACTAAGTAATCAATGAGACCCAAGCCTCATTTAACAAACCCAAACTACCATGTTATACGATACCTACGGCGAGGAGTATTTAAATTTCCTCAAGGATTTAAATGAAATTTTAAGTATTAACGAACTAGCTGAACTCGATTACCTATAAAAGTTTAGTTATTCAAGAAAAACCCTACGCAAATGGCAAATCCAAATTATGACAACGCAGCTTATTTAAATTTTATCGAAAATTTAAATGAAATATTAAAAGACTTTGAGATAAGCAGACTTAGTTGCTCTTAAGTGTATTAGTGTATAAATTGTTTCAAAACAAAAAGGGAGCCAATTGGCTCCCTTTTGAATTTAAATTATATACCTTAATCTTAACCCAAATATGCTTTTAGAAGTTTAGAGCGGGTATTATGCCTAAGTTTCCGGATAGCTTTTTCACGGATTTGACGAACTCTTTCTCTGGTAAGGTCAAAGGTCTGACCTATTTCAGCTAATGTCATTGATTGCTGATCCCCAATTCCGTAGTACAATTTTACTACATCGGCTTCGCGGGGAGAAAGCGTATCTAATGCTCTGTTGATTTCTGTATTCAGCGACTGGCGCATGAGTCCGTTATCTGGTTTAGGAGATTCCCCGGACCGCATAACATCATACAAATTAGAATCTTCACCCTCTTTTAATGGGGCATCCATAGATACATGTCTGCCGGCATTCTTCATGGATTGTTTTACCTCACTGACCGTCATATCCAATTCCTGGGCAATCTCCTCTGCAGAAGGTGGCCTTTCATGGGCCTGCTCCAAATAAGAAAATGCCTTTTTAATCTTATTTATAGAGCCAATTTTATTTAAAGGGAGGCGAACTACTCTCGATTGTTCTGCCAATGCCTGAAGGATAGACTGACGGATCCACCATACGGCATAGGAAATAAATTTAAAGCCCCGGGTTTCATCAAAGCGCTTTGCTGCTTTGACTAAACCAACATTCCCTTCGTTAATAAGATCGGGGAGGGTGAGTCCTTGATTTTGATATTGCTTCGCTACGGAAACGACAAAACGCAAATTGGCATTTGTCAATTTCTCTAAAGCCAATTGATCTCCTGCTCTAATAAGCTGAGCTAATTCTACTTCTTCGTTTGCGGTGATCAAATCTATTTTACTGATATCCTGCAAGTACTTATCCAAGGATTTTGATTCTCTGTTGGTGACCTGCTTGATGATCTTTAGTTGCCTCATATATGCTGAATGGATTTAAGAATTACATCTTATCATAATACACTTTTATTCTGTCTTTTCCAAAAGTACCACCCCATTCTTATACATATTTTATGAGAACTTTAGTATTTGAGCACCACAACGGTGAAATAGCCAGTTCATGGGCCCTTTTATCGGGTAATTTGGAATGTAAAAAGTACCTTTGAATCAGATTTAATGCACAAGCATGAGTAAAACTGCCTTAAAAAAGTATCTGGCCGGCCTAAAAAAAAAGGATCTTGAGTTACAGATTCTTGATTTATATGGACGATTTCCTGTGGTTAAGACCTATTATGATTTTGTATTTAATCCGAAGGAGGAAAAACTTATACAGGAGGCTAAGAAAAAAATATCCAACGAATACTTCCCCTTAAAAAGAAAGCGGGCAAAAGCGCGCCGATCTGTAGCACAGAAATATATCAAGCATTTTACAACCTTGGGCATGGAACCTTTTCTTATCGGAGAGTTTATGATTTTTAATCTGGAAACGGCCCAACGATATTCGAAAACCCAAAGGGTGAACGAAGGATTTTACAAAAGCATGCTGCGTTCTTTTAAAGAAGCGGTTCACCATCTCGTATTTCACAGTTTGATTGCAGAGTTCGAAGAACGTATTTTGCGATTCTATCAGGAAGCAGAATTACAAGATTGGCTATTTCAGGACGAATTTGAGCAGCAACTTCAGATGTTGGAAATGGATAAACACAAATACCTATAATTAATGGCGATAGTCCTTATCAGACAAGATGGTAAATTGGATCTTTGGAAGAATGCCTTCTTAGGTCAATATCCAGACCTTCCTGTTTTTCATTATGAAGAACCACATTCCACAGAAGAAGTTACTATGGCCATAGTATGGAAGCACCCAGAGGGCAGCTTGACACACTATCCCAATTTACAATGCATAGCCTCTTTTGGGGCTGGTGTCGATTTTATCTTTGAGGACAATACCCGCCCCAAGAATGTTACCATCACCAGGGTAATCGACCCTGCTTTGGCAGCAGATATGTCCGAATACGTCTTAGGAGTCATTCTTATGTATTTAAAGAATTTGGACACCTACAGGCAAGATCAGGCGAATAAAAGTTGGCGCCCTAAAGCCTACACCAGGATTGCGGACCATACCATTGGGATCATGGGAGCCGGCACTTTGGGTATAACACTTGCCAATAGTTTGCTGCCCCTGGGATTTAAGGTTGTGGGCTGGTCCAGGGAGGCCAAGGAAGTAGAAAACTTTAAAATATACCACGGTCAGGGAGGTAAAACCAACTTTTTAAGGCAGTCTACCATTTTAGTATGTCTGCTTCCCCTAACCGATGCTACTAAAGAGATCTTAGACAAAGAAACCCTTTCACAATTACCCAAAGGTGCCTATCTGATAAACGTAGCCAGGGGCGGGCATTTAGCGGAGAATCAGCTTATACCCTTGATAGATTCAGGGCATTTATCCGGTGCCTGTCTGGATGTATTTCAGCAAGAACCCTTGGAGGAAGGTCATCCTTTTTGGGATCATCCAAAAATTAAGATCACACCGCATGTAGCAAGCGTATCGGACCCGGCCTCTGTGGTACATCAGCTGGTAGAGAATTATTACCGCCTGGAAAAAAAAGTGCCATTGGTCAACACCGTAGATCCTTCTAGAGGCTATTAAAATCAGATTTCAGGGATTTAATTTCTTTTAAGGGAAAAAATCTTCTAGTTTTGCAAAATTGGGGTCTAAGAACCCTTGATCCATTACGCAACCCAAATACATTAACCTTTTTTGCAGATTTCCACAGAAAATATCGAAAAGACTCT
>NZ_JBATLB010000177.1:0-22408 GCF_049669965.1 Muriicola sp.
GTGTTGTTCTTTGATATAACTACCAATAGCGGTGCTACTTACTACATTGATGATTTTGCGCTTTATGGAGCCGGAGGCGGTGAGAACGGTTGCTCAGGTGACCTTGTAGCAGCTACTTCAGTCCCAGTTGATTTTGAAGGTTGCGAAACATTCTTGGCCTCTCAAAATTTCGGAGGAGGTATAACTTCTCAGTTAATTGTCAATCCATTTAAAACGGGTATTAATACCTCAGATTTCGTATTGGAAGTTGATAAACCTACCGGATCAGATTTCTTTGCCGGTATACAAAATACTTTTGGAAGTAATTTTGACCTGACTACAACAAATGTATTTAAGTTAAAGATCTATTCTACAAAAGCTAATGCAATTTTCAGGTTTGAACTCCTGGCTGATCCGAATGACGGTAGTATTGGAAATCCAGTACCTGTTTACGCTACTGTAGCTAATGCTAATGAGTGGACCGAAGTTGAATTTACATTCACCGGCTTACCTGCAGGACCAACAGCCTACAACCAATTAGTTATCAAGCCGGACAATGATCAGACCGACAGTGCGATCACTAACGGAGCTACTTATTATCTTGATGATCTTACGCTAAATGCTCCTGGTGGAGGCGGTGGCAATACATTGGAAGATTGCGGTGGAGATTTGGTCAACGACTTTGAAACGGACGACAACAGCATATTCAACAACTTCGGTGGCGGTGTCGGTACAATTATCGACAATCCTGACACTTCGGTAAACACCAGCGCCAAGGTAGGGCAATACGTCAAGAATGCCGGAGAGGTGTTTGGAGGTATAACCATTGAGGTGGATCCGGACATCGATTTCAACGCCGGGGTGTTCTCCATCGACGTATCTTCTCAAGCGGTAAGACAACTGTTGTTTAAGTTGGAAGGCCTGAACATTGAGCAGGTGATTCCGACATCGGGAACAGGCTGGGAGACCATTACCTATGACTTCAGTTCTGTAGGAGGTAATATAGGCGCAGTGACCGCCATTACCTTGATCATGGACAATGGTACGGCCGGTGATGGCAGTGGCGACTGGACGATACAGTTCGACAACATAAGGTTGTGCAGTAACGGAAATACTGGCGGCGGCACCGGAGGTAATTTGGCCGGAAACGGTGATTTTGAGACAGGTACGGAAGCCCCCTGGTTATTATTCCAGAATGGAGGTGCCGCTGCTTTGGACAATACCATAAGTAATGGAGGAACCTGGTCTGGTAGGCTTGCTACCGGAGGCCCCAGTAACCCTGGTTTCAAACAGGAAAGGATAGGGGCAGGAACTGTGATGGCCGGTGATGTGGTACAGGTGCAATTCGACCATATAGGGTCTGTGGTGCAACCCGGAGCAGTATTTAATGTCTTGCTCTTCGGGGAAGGCGCCGGAGTGGTTTCGTTTACAGAAGTTCTCAATCCGGCACCGACATTGACCACAAGTTGGACGACCTATACAGCCAGTTATACGATTCCCGGAGGCACGGACGTTTCAGAAGGAGTCTCGGTACTCATCCAGGCTGTGTGTGGAGGAGATGCCGGATGTAGTGTAATTGCTAACATCGATAATGTAAGTGTAACGCTCAATCCTTAATTCATTAGATCCGGCTAACGGTCACGACTTTCAGTCTGCCGTTAGCCGGTTTTTATTTAAGCCTTGTAAAATTATGGATCGAATTTTAGATCCTGTGCCATCGTTCCTTCTTAGTATTTATAAGTATGATAAGGGATAAAAAAATGCCTTCTGATCAAAGTATTGAACAAAGTGTGGACACCCTGCTGGCGCAGATGACCCTGGATGAAAAAATAGGTCAGATGACACAGGTACGTCATTTTGAGGAAATCCCTGGAGATGCAATTTCTAACGGAGCTATTGGGTCTATTATTCATACTGAAGGGCCTTTACCCGGGAGTAACGCCGCATCATGGCAAGCTACATTTACTTGGTTACAAAAGAAGGCTTTGTCAAGTAGACTGGGAATTCCATTACTTTTTGGGGTAGACGCGGTTCACGGTCAGAACACCTACGAAGGTGCTACTATTTTTCCTCATAATATTGGCCTAGGTGCTACAAGAAATACCAAGCTTGTGGAAAAAGCAGCTGGCATTACCGCCCGGGAATCTAAAGCAACCGGATTTAACTGGGTGTTTTCACCCTGCGTTGCCATACCCTACAATGAAAAGTGGGGGAGGGTATATGAGGCTTTTTCCGAAAGTACGGAATTAACTGAACGCATGACAAGGGCATCTGTACTTGGTCATCAGGGAAAGCGTTTAGACCAAAATTCTATTATGGCAACTGCTAAACATTTTATTGGAGATGGAGCTACAGACAATGGCGTGGAAGGAGGAGACTGTTCATTGAGTCAACAAGAAGTCAGAGAACGTCTCTTGCCACCCTACCAAGCAGCGGTAGATAATGGTGTTGGTGCTGTTATGGCCTCTTTTAATAGCATGGCCGGTTTACCTATGCATGCCAACAAATATTGGATTACCGAGGTTCTTAAAGAGTCAATGGGGTTTAATGGAATTGTGGTTTCAGACTGGAAAGGTTATTCGCGTTTTGGAGAGAATGATATTATCAATGCGGGGATTGATATGGTGATGGCAGTAGATGGCGATTTTGTGATGTATCAAGAAGGTCTTAAAGCCGGGGTAGAAAATGGGCAGGTATCTCACGCACGTATAGATGACGCTGTTCGCAGAATTTTGCGTCAGAAATATAGTTTGGGTTTATTTGAAAATCCTTTTCCCAATTCATCATTAATACCTAAAATAGGAAGTGTTGAGCACAGGGAAGTGGCAAGACAGGCGGTGAGAGAATCACTGGTATTGCTAAAGAATAATGAGAGAATACTTCCATTGGACAAGAATGTAGGGAAGATCGTAGTGGTTGGGGAACATGCCGATAATGCCGGCTTACAATCTGGCGGCTGGTCTATTCATTGGCAGGGCTCTTCAGAAAATTATGCCGGTTCTACCACTATTCTTAGCGGAATAAAAAGATTAGCAAAAGGGGAAGTGATCTATGATATAGATGCTAGCAGTGATCATAAGGATGTGGATATTGCCATCATTGTAATAGGGGAAACCCCTTATGCCGAATTATTTGGTGATATTGGAGGTGAAATAGACGCCTATCAGTTGACCCTTACTGAAAATCATAAGAATTATATCAATACCTACATAAACAAAGGTGTGAAAGTGGTGACAGTGCTAATTTCTGGAAGGCCATTGGTTACAACAGAAATAATTCATCAATCCGATGCTTTTATTGCAGCCTGGTTGCCTGGATCAGAAGGGGACGGGATTGCCGAAGTGCTATTTGGAGACTACGGCTTTAAAGGAAAACTACCACATTCGTGGCCAAAGTCGGTCGAGGATTATCAGGGTAAATACGGTCCAAATTATTGGGATAGTGCCTATGCCCCTTTATTTCCCTTTGGCTATGGATTAGAATATTGATGTATTCAATTTATAAGGATACAGAGAACAAAACATAAGGTGTTGAATTGTAAAAATAAAAAGATAATGCAATGAGGACTCTGGTAAAAGCTATGTTTACGGTAATAGTATTGCTATTAAGCTATTCATGCAAAGACATAAAAACTGAACAAGATCAATCTCAAACAAAGAAAGAAGTGACAGCTAAAGATATTTTAGGGAATCCTGATTATTTGGCCATATCATATGGCGCATACAGAGAAAAAACGCGTGATCTCACTGTTCAACCAACACTCAGTGAGATTAAAGAAGATATGCGGATCTTATCAGCTATGGGAATACGGGTTTTACGGACCTACAATGTCCATTTACCGCAGGCCTTCAACATCTTAGTGGCAATAAAACAACTGAAAGAAGAAGATCCGGATTTTGAAATGTATGTGATGCTTGGGGCCTGGATAGACTGTAAAAACGCCTGGACCGGTGAAGAACCAAACCATGAAGTAGAGAGTGTTCAAAATGAGAGTGAAATAGCAAGAGCGGCGGCATTGGCAAATCAATACCCGGACATTGTAAAGGTGATCGCCGTTGGCAATGAGGCCATGGTAACATGGGCTACCAGTTATTTTGTAAGGCCCGGAGTAATTTTGAAGTGGGTAAATCACCTTCAGGAATTAAAGAATAATGGACAGTTACCAAAGGATCTGTGGATCACTAGTTCCGACGATTTCTCATCCTGGGGTGGGGGAGATACCAGCTACCATACAGAAGATCTGGAAAAATTGGTCAAAGCCGTAGATTATATCTCCATGCACACCTATCCCTATCACAATTCACATTACAACCCTGAATTCTGGAAGGTTCCGGACGAGGAGGAGGGACTTTCAGAAATGGAAAAGGTAGAAGCTGCCATGCTCCGTGCAAGAGACTTTGCGCAAGCCCAATACAAGGCGGTCTCAGAGTATGTGGCTGGTCTTGGGGTAGACAAGCCCATTCATATTGGTGAAACCGGTTGGGCCACTATTTCAGATGGTCATTATGGTCCTAAAGGCTCAAAAGCAACCGATGAATACAAAGAAGCAAGGTATTATGAACTCATCCGCGACTGGACGAACGCTGAGGGGATTTCGTGTTTTTATTTTGAGGCATTCGACGAAAAATGGAAAGACGCCCATAATGCCAAAGGTTCAGAAAACCATTTTGGACTATTTACGGTAGATGGTGAGGCAAAATATGTGTTGTGGGACATGGTTGATAGTGGAACTTTCAAAGGCCTTACAAGAAACGGGAACCCCATTGTAAAAACCTATGGAGGTGATAAGGAGGCTTTAATGGAGGAGGTACTTGTACCGCCGGCCAGAAATGAATAAGCAATTATTATATTGCGGGGATATTTAAAAACCAGAGAACGATCTTAAATTCCGAACTATGAGATCATTTAAACCATTAAAATTCATACTGATATTGGCACTGATACTAAACGCGTGTACTGATATAGAAACACTAAAAGTTGAAATTTTTGAAACTTCAGCAAATGGAAGTAAACTGAAGTCGATTCCAGAGTCTGATAGTAATGACGCAGCATCAAGTATTCTATTATTACCTGATGAGAAATTCCAAACCATCACTGGCTTTGGGGGCTCGTTTACGGAAGCTTCTGCTTCTTTGCTCAATAAACTTGGGCCAGAGAATCGCAAAAAGATTATCGATGCTTATTTTGGCGACGCAGGCGCCAGATACTCCCTTACACGCACCCATATGAATTCATGCGATTTTTCATTGAGCAATTATTCCTATGCCCCGGTAGAAGGAGATGTGGCTCTCGAACACTTTACCGTTGAAGAAGACAAAGACGATCTCATCCCATTTATTAAAGATGCCATGCAAGCCTCAACGGAAGGGTTTAAAATTGTTGCTTCCCCCTGGACCGCACCACCGTGGATGAAAGACAATAATGACTGGCGCGGGGGTAAATTATTGCCGGAGTACAATGAAAGCTGGGCGCTGTTCTTTTCTAAATACATCAATGCATATAAGGCTGAAGGCATAGATATATGGGGGTTTACGGTAGAAAATGAACCACTGGGGAATGACAAAAATTGGGAGAGCATGCATTATTCCCCTTCGGAAATGACAAATTTCGTAAGAGATTATCTTGGTCCCCGCCTGGAAAAAGACGGTTATGACGTAAAGATTTTAGGGTATGATCAGAATCGTGAACATTTGAAGGAATGGGTGGATGTAATGTTCCAAAATGAGGAATCTTCAAAATATATCGATGGTACGGCTATACATTGGTATGCAAGTACGGTCGACTATTTTCCCCAAGAACTGCAGTATGCTCATAACAAAGCACCTAATAAATACCTGATTCAACCGGAAGCCTGCGTGGATGCAGAAGTACCAAAATGGCAAGACGATGCATGGTATTGGTCCAAGGAAGCTACCGACTGGGGATGGGACTGGGCTCCGGAAAAAGACAAGCATTTACATCCCAAATATGCCCCGGTAAACAGGTACGCCCGTGATATCATAGGCTGTATGAACAATTGGGTAGATGGGTGGATAGACTGGAACATGGTCTTAGATACCCAGGGAGGGCCCAATTGGTTTAAGAACTGGTGTGTGGCTCCCGTCATTGTAGATCCGGGAAAAGACGAGGTGTATTTCACCCCCATTTATTATACCCTGGCGCATTTCAGTAAATACATAAGGCCAGGTGCCGTAAGGATAGGCTTTGAAAATACTGACGAGGATCTAATGGTCACCGCCGCCAAAAACCCGGATGGTTCCATTGCCGTGGTTGTTTTTAATCAGGGTACCGATGCCAAAAATTTTAATTTATCTTTAAATGAAAGTGCTGTGGCTATTCAAATTAGTGGCCAGGCTATTCAAACAATTATGATCCCTATTTTGTAAACAACTCAATCAGCTGATAAACTAACTAAAACCAATAAAATATGCCGAATATTAAAATTGCCGCAAGAGACAAAGTGCCTGTGGGCCAAAAAGCTGCCTTCGGAGCAGGTCATTTTATATTAAATATTTTACCTGGTACACTAGGTGTTTTTATTCAATTCTTTTTGCTGACAGCTTGGGGGGTTGATCCCTTATGGGCCGGACTGTTAGGCGGCTTGCCCAGAATATTTGACGCAATTACCGATCCCATTATGGGCTTTATCTCCGACAATACTACCTCCAAGTGGGGACGAAGGAGACCCTATATTTTTTTAGGGGCCATAATAAGTGGGGTACTTTTCTTTTTGATGTGGCAGCTAGATGACAATGCTTCCCAGTCTTATATCATTTGGCATGTGATGATTCTCCAAATTCTATTCCTCGTCGGAAATACCATGTTTGCAACACCTTTGGTAGGCCTGGGTTATGAAATGACATCAGACTACAATGAAAGGACCAGATTAATGAGTTTTGCAAACAGCATGGGGCAAATTGCATGGATGATCGTGCCTTGGTTGTATGTGATTATTCCGGATTCAGATACTTTTAATACCCAAACAGAAGGTGTCCGTACTATGGCCCTGATTGTAGGAGCAATGTGCGTGGTATTTGGAATTCTACCTGCCTTATTTTGTAAAGGAATTGATTCTTCGCATATGGCGAACCGGAAAAAGATCAATTTTAAAACGCTTGCGTCCAATATGAAAGAATTGTTTGCAGGAATTGTTCAGGTTTCCAAGAACAAACCATTTATGAAGCTATGTGGAGCCACGTTTTTAGTTTTTAATGGGTTTCAGCTGGTAGCAGCATTTGGGGTTTTTATCATAGTATTTTATATATACAATGGCAGTTATGAATTAGCGGGGACCTGGCCAGCATGGTTTAACACCATTAATGCGATGATCACTGCATTTTTGGTGATCCCCATAATTTCAAGAATGGCAGACAAATGGGGAAAGAAAAGGGCCTTTATAATTTCCACGATCTTGTCTATTATAGGATATCTTCTAAAATGGTGGGGATTTGATAAGGAGCTCAATGGTAAATTTAACGAAACGGGTTTTGGGGAAGGATTGAATTCTGCCATAGGTTCTCTTTTTGAATGGTTAAACCCAATACTCGATAATATTGGAATGTCTTGGTTCTCCATAGAGCCGGGTAGTGAGATTCCCTGGCTTATGTTTATCCCAATACCTTTGTTTGCTTTTGGAATGGGAGGTTTGTTTACCTTAATGATGTCTATGACAGCCGATGTCTGTGACCTGGATGAATTGGAAAATGGCATGCCGCGCAAAGAGGGTACTTTTGGCGCCATTTACTGGTGGATGGTTAAGTTAGGCCAGGCAATAGCGCTAGTTTTGGGTGGGTTGATTTTAAAGATCGTTGGTTTTGATCCAAATATTACGGAGCAAAGTCTAGAGACCATGAACAGACTTAGGATTGCCGACATAATTATTCCTTCCTTAACGGCAGCACTTGCAGTATGGGTAATGTGGAAATACGACCTTACGGAACAAAAGGCCAGAGATATTAAAGATGAGCTGGTAAGTCGTAGAGGAGAGATATAAATTTCAATACAATAGAAACTAGAAAGAATAATTAGATTTAAAAGATATGTCTTCAAGCAGGAAAGAAAAATATTTGGCCTTAGCATCACTAGATTATGCCGGAAAATCTACTAAAGATCTCAAGAAACTGGCCAGGAAGGTACTGGAAGGGGGGATGCATGGATTGTGTTTCAGTCCCTATATGGAAGGTCAAAAACCAGGGGATCAGATCTCCGAAGAACAAATTCGGCGAAGAATGAAGATCATTCAGCCCTATACGCAATGGATCCGGTCCTTTTCCTGTACGGAGGGTAATGAAGCAATTCCCCGAATAGCCAAAGAACTTGGTATTAAAACCATGGTAGGTGCCTGGCTGGGAGACGATCCAAAGATCAATAAACAAGAAGTTGAAAATCTGATTGCTTTAGCAAATGAAGGGTTTGTTGATATAGCCGCGGTTGGCAATGAAGTTATGTTGCGGGGAGATCTGACAGAAGATGAATTATTAAGCACTATTCAGCATGTACGGGAGGCTATTCCGGACATTCCGGTGGCCTATGTAGATGCCTATTACGAATTTGCAGAGCGCCCCAGAATAACAGAGGCCTGTGATGTTATTCTGGCCAATTGTTACCCTTTTTGGGAAGGCTGCGATATGGATTATTCCTTGCTATACATGAAAGATATGTACCAAAGGGCACTTCGCGCAGCAAATGGCAAAAAAGTAATTATCTCAGAGACGGGTTGGCCCGAAAAAGGTACCAGCCTCGAAGGAGCCTATCCTTCCTATGAAAATGCCTTAAAATACTTTATGAATACGCAAAAATGGGCGGAAGAAGATAATATTGAGGTATTTTACTTTTCATCTTTTGATGAATCCTGGAAAGTTGGAGCCGAAGGCGATGTAGGTGCCTATTGGGGCCTTTGGGACAAGGACGAACAACTGAAATTTTAAATCGGTACGCATAGTAGGGAAGGGTTTGTACTTTAACAACAAGGACCACAAATAGATGGAATCCGACTGCAGCCATACGAGGGGCTGGGATTAAAAAAGATAAGTATTCGTTTAGCGGAGAAATGGGTTGGTTCATTACGGCCGACCTATTTTTTACTTACATTTAAATACTCATTAGAACATTCTTTGCCCGGAACAACTAGTCAGCCAACCAACTAAATAACAATCCTATGGAAGCATCAGCGGGACAAGTAAAAATGAATAAGTCGTACACCGTACTAATCAGTCTTATCGTGGCACTTGGGGGTTTTTTACTAGGCTTCGATAGTGCTGTTATTTCAGGGGCAGTAAAAGGGATTACCCTATATTTTGAAATGACCGAATGGATGCTGGGCTTCTCGGTAGGATGCGTGGTCTTCGGTGCCATGGCGGGAAATTTAATGGCCGGTCCTGTAGCAGATCGTTTTGGTCGGAAAAACACTCTCATAGTCGTAGCAGCACTTTTTACAATATCTGCTACCTGGTCCGCCCTGGCTACCGGATATACAGAATTTATCATAGCCAGGATCATCGGTGGTGTAGGTATTGGTGGGGCCATTTTGATTGCCCCCATCTATATTGCCGAAATTGCCCCTCCAAAATTAAGAGGCAGTCTGGTGTCTTTTAACCAATTGAATATTGTCATAGGGATCTCTGTAGCCTATTTTTCCAACTATTTTCTGATCGATCTGGGGGACGATAGCTGGAGGTGGATGTTAGGGGTAGAAGCCATTCCGGCACTGATCTATTTTATAACCCTATGGACGGTTCCCAAGAGTCCACGTTGGCTCATTCAAAAGTTAAACAACGTAGTCCTAGCTCGAAAAATACTGAAGCGGATCGGCGGGGAAGAATACGCCGAAATCACTATTCAGGAGATTCAGCGAGGAATTGATAAGAAAGAGGAAAAAGGAAGACTTGCAGATATATTTAAAACTAAGTACGCCACCATTATGGTGATTGCCTTGGGAATTGCCTTTTTTCAGCAAATTACAGGGATCAATGCAGTGTTTTACTACGCCCCCACCATCTTTGAGCAGGCAGGCGGTAGCACAGATTCTTCCTTTCTCCAGGCCATAGTGGTTGGACTTACAAATTTGGTATTTACCCTTGTAGCTATCTGGCTTATTGACAGGTTGGGGAGAAAGCCGCTGTTGCTGATAGGAACCACCTTTATGACCATAGCCCTGCTAATGGCTACCTATGCTTTTAACAATGCCTCCTATGATTTCAACGATGCTACCTTAGAAAAGGTCTCCAATGTGGATGTGAAAATGGCACTGGCCGATCTAAATGGGAAGTCCTACGATGGGCAGGCAGTACTTTTTGCTGCCGTTTCGGAACGCCTCAATGAGGAGCAGTTTCTGATCTTTAAACGAAATGAGATCACCAATTTTATACAGATCAATGCAACCCTGGTTTTGATAGCCATATTGCTGTATGTGGCCTCTTTTGCCATTTCCCTGGGACCCGTTATGTGGACGTTGATCTCAGAGATCTTTCCAAGTAAAATTAAAGGGATCGCCGTATCGGTGGTTGGGTTTTTTAATTCCTTGGTCAGTTTTTCCGTAACTCAGGTATTTCCGTGGGAATTGTCAAACCTGGGTCCTACAGTGACCTTTGCGCTCTATGCGCTTTTATCTCTTTTTGCCGTATTCTTTGTGTACAAGTTCGTGATCGAAACCAAAGGGAAAACTTTGGAGGAAGTAGAAGAACTTTTGATAAGAAAATAACAGTTTGTATCCACAGCTACTATAAATGGTTTAATACGATGGATATAACATAAAATGACTGGTAAAATTATAGCAACAGATCTGAAATATACGACCCCAAAACCTGCCAAGGTAGAACTAGTGAAAACCGAGGGTGCATTTCAATTGCTGGTGAATAAGAAGCCCTTTTATATCAAGGGTGCCGGACTCGAATTTGGCGATATACCGTCGCTCGCAAAACACCATGGAAATTCTTTCAGAACCTGGCGCACAGAGAATGGGAGAAGGTCTGCCGAAGAAATATTAGATGAGGCACATACTTACGGGATAATGGTCTGCATGGGAATAGAAGTAGGCAGGGAGCGCCACGGATTTAATTACGATGACCCTATACAGGTGAAGGAACAATTGGAAACCATCAAAAAGGAAGTAAACCGATTAAAGGACCACCCGGCCCTGTTATTATGGGGTATAGGAAATGAACTTAATTTAAGGTATACCAATCTAAAGGTGTGGGATGCAGTGAACGAGATCTCTGAAATGATCCATGAAATAGATCCCAATCACTTAACTACCACTAGTTTGTCCGGGATTTTCAGAAAAGATGTACAAGGTATCAAGGAAAGATGCCCGGATCTGGATATTCTCTCTTTTCAATTGTATGGCAACTTGCCAATTTTACCGAGGTTGATACAGAAATTTGGATGGGAAGGACCTTATATTGTTTCAGAATGGGGAGCTACCGGGCATTGGGAAGTTCCTTTAACCTCCTGGGGAGCCCCAATAGAAGAAAACAGTACAGATAAGGCTGCTAATTATTTAAAGCGCTATGAGGCCGCGATAGCAGCAGATCCAACTCAATGTATAGGATCCTATGTTTTTTTGTGGGGAAACAAGCAGGAACGAACACCTACCTGGTATGGCATCTTCCTTGACAATGGGGAAGAAACCGAGGCTGTTGATGTGATGCACTACCTTTGGAATGGTAGCTGGCCGGAAAACAGGGCCCCTAAGATAGACTCCTTTCTCCTCAATGGGCACTCGGCTTATGAGAATGTGACCCTTCTTGCAAACAAAGAATACCACGCAGTTGCAAAGATCAAGACGTATCAGAACAAAGCTCTTCATTTCAGGTGGGAAGTGTTACCGGAAAGTACGGACCTGAAGGACGGTGGTGATTACGAAGAAAAACCGAATGCTATTGAAGGCGTATTAGAACAACCACACGGTCCCTCTATTGTCTTAAAGGCTCCTGTGGCAGGAAAGTATCGCTTATTTATGATAGCAACGGATAGTGACAAGCATTCGGCCACCGCTAATATTCCGTTTTTGGTGACCTAGGAAGTCCGTAAATTATATCGAAATAGTAAAAGAACAAAAGAATTAAATTACATAATAATTATCATGGGGAAAGGAATCAGAATAGGCGAGAACATACTTCAGACGGAACACGGGAAGGTCACGGGGAACCAAGTGATTATAGAAGGTGAACAATTTTACAGGATAGGCAATAGCAATGCAATGCGACCTTTCTTTATGAGTATTGTAAGTGAGTCTAACCATTGGATGTTTATATCTAGTAACGGTGGACTAAGTGCTGGCAGGAAGAACAGTGAGTATGCTTTGTTTCCTTACTATACTGACGATAAGATCACAGAGTCTTCGGAGATCACCGGAAGTAAAACCATTTTCCGAGTGGAAAAGGATGCGGACACCTATCTCTGGGAACCCTTTTCTGATAAGTACAAAGGGATGTATACTATCCGGAGAAACCTTTATAAAAACATATACGGGAATAAGATCATTTTTGAGGAGATCAATGAAGATTTACAATTAACCTTTAGCTATCAATGGAATTCCAGTAACCAATACGGTTTTGTAAAGCGCGCCAAGCTCACAAGCCAGGCTAATCAGGAAATAAAAGTGAACATCCTGGATGGCATTCAGAACATTTTGCCTTATGGTGTAACCACCGAGTTACAGAATACCCGGTCTAACCTTGTAGATGCCTACAAAAAGAACGAATTATTACCCTCATCGGGAATAGGTATTTATGCATTAAGCGCCATTATTGTTGACAAAGCTGAACCCAGTGAGGCGTTAAAAGCGAATGTAGCCTGGTCTCTTGGGTTTAAAAAAGCTACCTACCTTGTCTCTTCCCTGCAATTACAAGAATTCAGGGATGGGAAGTCTGTGTTGCAGGAGACAGATATTCGCGCCGAAAAAGGAGCTTATTTCGTGAATGCAGCTACAACCATAAAGGCCGGTGAGTCGGTAGCATGGACAATCATAGCCAATGTTAACCAAAGTGCCTCCGGAATTGCCGATCTCCAGGTATTACTAAAATCTCCTTCCAGGCTTGAAAAAGAGGTTATTGAAGATATCACTTTAGGTACTCAAAGACTAAGAGCTTTGGCCGGTGCGGCCGATGGTTTGCAGAGCACACAAGATAAACTAAGAACTTCCAGACACTATGCCAATGTGCTCTATAACATAATGCGCGGTGGTATTTTTGACCATGACTACGATGTAGAGAAAACCGACTTGCAAGCCTATTTACAACACGCGAATAAAAAGGTATTTGAGACTTTTTCGAAACAACTGGAAGAATTACCGGAAGTTTTTAGTGCACAAATGCTCAGGGAAATTTCTGTAAAAAGTAAGAATGCAGATTTTCAACGCCTTTGCACAGAATACCTGCCCTTAAAATTTAGTCGCAGACATGGAGATCCCAGCAGACCCTGGAATAAATTCTCCATAAATACGCGTAGTGAGGTAGACGGATCCAAGATCCTTGACTATGAAGGGAACTGGCGCGATATTTTCCAGAATTGGGAGGCCCTGGCACATTCATATCCCGAATTTATTGATGGAATGATTCATAAATTTTTGAATGCTTCCACCTTTGAAGGATACAATCCGTATCGGGTTACAAAAAGCGGATTCGACTGGGAAGTGATAGAACCCAATGATCCCTGGTCTTATATAGGGTATTGGGGAGATCATCAGATCATATATCTGCTGAAATTCCTGGAGTTCATAGAGGACTATTATCCGTCGAGGCTTTCCGAATATTGGGATAAGGCACTTTTTGTGTATGCCAATGTTCCGTATAAGATAAAAAGTTACTACGATACCTTAGCAGACCCCAAGGACACCATTGTTTTTGATCATGAGCTAGATCATAAGATAAATGGTTTGAAAGAAGAGTACGGGGCAGACGGCGCACTTATACGAGGAAAAAATGGGCACGTATACCATGTAAACCTCGTAGAAAAGTTATTGGCAACTATGCTGGCCAAGTGTTCTAATTTTATCCCGGAGGCCGGGATATGGCTAAACACACAGAGGCCCGAATGGAACGACGCAAACAATGCTCTGGTAGGAAATGGGGTATCTATGGTTACCCTCTATTACTTACGCAGATTTTTAGTAAAATTCAGGGAGATCGTAGAAAAAAATGCCTCTCAAAAAGTGGAGATATCAGAGGAATTATCACAGTTCTTCAAATCAGTAGTGCTTACGCTGGAGACTCATAAATCGAGTCTTGATGCTACCTTCTCGGATCATCAGCGACTTCAGATTATGGACGGACTTGGTATGGCCGGTAGTGACTATAGAGAACAAATTTATAATTCAGGGTATAGCGGCAGAAAAGTAACTGTTACAAAAAACGAATTACTACAATTTTCAGAAACTATCTTGCCCTACCTGGAACATTCCATAGACGCCAATCAGCGCGAGGACCACTTGTACCACTCCTACAATCTCATAGAAATAGCTCCCAAAAAAGGGACCTCAGTAGATTATTTAAGTATTATGCTCGAAGGGCAGGTAGCCGTGCTCAGTTCGGGTTATTTAGGACCGGAGAATGTACTGAACTTGTTAAATAACCTAAAACAAAGTGCCTTATACAGAAAGGACCAATTTAGTTATATACTCTATCCGAATAAGGAATTAGCGCGTTTTATGGATAAGAATGTGATCCCTGCTTCCGACGTCAAAAGATCTGAGCTCCTCACCCAATTGGTAAAAGAAGGTAACCGGCAGATATTGGAAAAAGATACCGAAGGGGTATTCCATTTCAATGGAAATTTCAACAATGCAAAAGATCTGAAACAGGCATTGGAAGCCCTGGAAAGTTCAGCGTATTCAAAATTGGTGGACAAGGAAAAAGAGCTGATCCTTGAGGTCTTTGAAGGAGTATTTGATCATAAATCGTTTACCGGGAGGTCTGGCACCTTCTTTGGGTATGAAGGCCTGGGATCTATTTACTGGCATATGGTATCCAAATTACTGCTCGCCGTAATGGAATGTTGTAAAAGTGCCATTGAACAGGGGGCCAATGAAGAAGTTGTGAACGGGCTAATAGCTCATTTTCATGAAATCAATGAGGGCATAGGGGTACATAAATCCCCAGAATTATACGGTGCTTTCCCAACGGATCCATATTCTCATACCCCGGCGACTAAAGGGGCTCAGCAACCCGGAATGACCGGGCAGGTAAAGGAAGATATCCTTAGCAGAATGGCCGAATTAGGAGTTGATGTCAAGGAAGGAAGGATTTCCTTTGGAGTGGGGCTGTTACAAAAAGAAGAGATCCTTGCAGAGGATCTGGAGTTTAGTTATATCGATTTATTGAATGAAGAGCGGTCTATTTCTTTAAGGCCGGGATCCCTCGCTTTTACTTATTGTCAAACGCCTGTCGTATATACCTTCGGGATGGAAAAAGGGATCGAAATTCAATTTATGGACGGGTCGGTACAGAATCAAACAGAAGTAATTCTGGACACGGAGACAAGTTCCAGAATCTTTCGAAGAACAGGGGAGATCAAGATGATAAAGGTTGCCCTGCCATTGGCAGAGGTTCCTGCTTAATGGATATTAATGAGGTAGTTTATCCATGACCAAACCGTAGACAAAGGTGCCCAATATGGCCCCTCCAATGACAAGTAACATACTCATCACCCCGGTACCCACCAGGATATACATAGGTCCGGGGCAGGCTCCGGCCAAAGCCCAGCCAAATCCAAAGATGGTGCCACCCAATAGATAACGGAACATCCCTTTATCTTTGGGGAGAATGATGATGGGTTGGTTCTCTATACTCTTGAGACGTATTTTTTTTATCAGAAATACGGCAATGATCCCCAGGAAGACTGCGGATCCGATAATGCCATACATATGGAAAGATTGAAACTTGAACATCTCAAAAATCCTGTACCAGGATACCGCTTCAGACTTTACAAGGACTATTCCAAAAAAGATCCCAACCAATAAAAATTTCAACAACTTCATAAAGAGAAAATCAAAGGGAATAATAAATGAATCATTAATAAGCCTCCGATAAAGAAACCAATAACGGCTATAAAGGATGGCCACTGTAAATTACTTAAGCCGGTAATAGCATGGCCTGAAGTACAACCCCCAGCGTATCGAGTGCCAAATCCTACTAAAAATCCACCTCCGATAAGGATGAGTAGTCCTTTTAAACTCCAGACAACACTCCAATCAAAAAGTTCTGGTGGCAGCAAAGAGGCACCTGCATCTTTGAATCCGAGTTTGTCAAGATCTGAAACTGTTTTAGGATTTAAATCGATCACCGAGCCATCAGACAAAAACGTAACGGCTAGGAAACCGCCAATGACGGCGCCCAATACCACGGCAAGGTTCCAGCGTTGTGCTTTCCAATCGAGTTTAAAGAATGTCGCGTATTTTCCCGCTCCGCCAATACTGCAAAAAGTACGCAGATTACTAGACATCCCAAAGGTTTTACCAAAGTAGATCAGGCTAATCATTACCAGAGATATTAATGGTCCGGAAACATACCACGGCCATGGTTTTAATAAGAATTCCATCAATAAAAATTTTTGCAAAGATAAAGGAATGTGATGCTACAACGGTGATTCTTGTTATAGAGGGATTTGAACAAATTTATATAGAAGGTGAAATGATCATTCCACACTATTCAAGTTTTACTGTTTTTCAAAGACCAGTCGCTGAAAACCGGGTAAATTCTGTCCTTCTGTACGTGTCAACACTGTGCCATTCAGTGAATAGCTGCCCTCAGCTCCCATAGAGAGAACGATCTGATTGTTTACCAGATCCCAGGTACCAGTCGTTGTTTTATTTTCTCGGCAAATAATTGAATACTGTTGGTTAGTGATAAAGGTGATATCTAATTGAACTTCAAATAAGCTAAAACTTAGGTCCTCCCTTATAATAATGCTGGCATTCATACAATCGAGCTCATCCAGTAAATTTTCAGAGAACACATCGTCACTGTTAAGATCCTGGGCAGGACTAATTTGGTATTCGGTGAGGTTATAAAGTCCGGTGACGGCTTCTAATTGTTCTTGTGAAATTTTTGGTTCTTCAGAAGAAGACTTGGAGCAAGCGCTAACTAGCAAAAGGAGTAGCGCTAATACTTTAAGATTGGACAACAGGAATTTCATAACCACAAATTTTTTTACAAAGATACTATTTATAGGTATTTACGGCCATATGAAATACCTGCATTTTCCAGGTACCGGTATCGCAACCGCCCAAGATCTGGCTTTACTGGCTTTTTGAGCCAGACTCAAAACAATTTATTTTTTTTCTGTAATCTTTACTGCTAAATGGGCGGTAAATTATTTTCACTCAGAATTCCAAGGAACTTTAGGTTGTCTAAGGTATTGCCCGTTTAAACTGTTATCTTAGAAGACTTAATTAAAAAAATGATGGCAGTATGGCAAATCAATACATAGACATGAACACGCTGAAATTCATACTTTTTGAGGTCCATAAACTTCAGGATGTCCTTGAACAGGAACGTTATGCGGCTTATGACGAAGCCTCCATAGATATGATGTTAGATGCTGTCAAAGATTTTGCGGATAAAGAAATGTTTCCCTATTTCAAAGAGATGGATGAAAATCCGGCGCATTATAAGGATGGGAAAATAGTGGTGCACCCACAGGTTAATAAATACATGAAGGCGGGTGGCGACATGGGCTTTATTTCGGGTTCCTTTAGCATTGAATCTGGCGGTATGCAAATGCCCTCCATGGCCGTAAATGCCTCTGCGTATGTTCAAGAGGCAGCTAATAACCAATTACCCGGTTATATTGGTTTAACTGTTGGAGCGGCAGAACTTATTACCCACTTTGGGAATAAGGAATTGAATGACACCTATGTGCCAAAGATGTTGGCAGGTAACTGGGGTGGAACTATGTGTTTAACAGAGCCACAGGCAGGGAGTTCGCTCTCCGATATCGTTACCATGGCAGTGCCAGATGGAGATGTTTATAAGATTCAGGGACAGAAAATATTTATTTCGGCCGGAGATTATGAGGGAGCCGAAAATATAGTTCATTTGGTATTAGCCCGAATTAAAGGGGCGCCATCAGGCACTAAAGGGATCTCATTATTTGTTGTTCCCAAGAACAGGCCGGCTACAGATGGGGGCCTAACTTTCAATGATGTAACCACTGTGGCAGATTTTCAAAAAATGGGCCAGCGGGGTTACTGCACCACACATTTATTTTTTGGGGATAAAGAAGATTGTAAAGGTTGGCTGGTTGGAGAAGCCCATCAGGGATTGAAATATATGTTTCTGATGATGAACGGTGCCAGAATTGGGGTAGGAAGGGGAGCTGCGGCAATTACTACAGCGGCATACCACGCATCCCTGCAGTATGCTAATGAAAGACCTCAGGGACGAAAACTTACCAGCTCCGGAAAAAAGGATGTAGATCAGGAACAGACCCTTATCATTAATCATCCCGACGTACGCAGAATGTTGTTGATGCAAAAATCGATATCTGAGGGATCTCTGAGCCTTATTTTATTAGCTGCAAAATATCAGGATCTTTCACTCTCATTAAAAGATTCTCAAGAACGGGAAAAGTACACCCTGTTGTTGGAACTTTTGACACCCATTGTTAAAACCTATCCTTCTGAAATGGGCAAGCTGGCAGTAGATCAGGGAGTTCAGGTCTTGGGAGGGTATGGCTTCTGTACAGACTATATCCTACAGCAATATTTGCGGGATATACGGATCTTTTCAATTTATGAAGGCACCACAGGTATACAATCACAGGATCTTTTGGGCAGGAAGATCCCCATGGAGAATGGCCGTGCCTTGCAATTATTGGCAGCAGAGATGTCGAAATCAATAGAAGAAGCAATGCATCATAAGGCTCTTCAGTCATACGCCAAAGAATTGGGAAAAAAAGTAATTGCAGCTCAAAAGGTGGTACAGTCTCTTTTGGAATATGCTCAGAAGGGCGATTTTCAACGCTACCTTGCCGATGCTACCGTTTTTATGGAGCTTTTTGGAAACATCACTGTTGGCTGGTTATGGTTAGACATGGCATGTAAAGCGGAAAGTGTTTTACGCTCCGGGAGTACTGTTTATTCAAAAGAATTCTTGCATGCCAAGATCCATGCTATGAAATTTTACTTTACCTACGAACTTCCTAAAACCACTTCTCTGGCCGAAATTCTGACCAATAAAGCAGGGCTAACGGTGCAGGACAATTCCAATATTTTTGCCTAAAAATAGCTAAGAACCGCGCTGTTAATGGTATTTAAGATGATATGTACATATGGAAACAATACAATCAAAATTTAATCTGAAAGGAAAAGTAGCTATTGTTACAGGCTCCAGCAAAGGGATCGGAAAGGCAATTGCCCTGGGCCTCGCAGAAAGTGGTGCAAAAGTGGTGATTAGTAGCAGAAAGCAGGAGGCAGTAGATACTGTAGTCGATGAATTCAGGGCAATGGGCTTTGAAGCGATAGGCATACAATGTCATATAGGAGATCCGAAGGAGCGTGAGGCACTGGTAGCCAGGACCATTGAAAAATATGGAGGCATAGACATCTTGGTAAACAACGCGGCGATCAATCCATATTATGGTCCGCTCGAAGGATCTGAAGAAGTTGTGTTCGATAAGATCATGGATGTGAATGTAAAGGCGCCCTGGTTACTATCCAATATGGTATTACCTTCTATGAAGAAAAAAGGAGCTGGTAGCATCATCAATATCTCATCGGTGGAAGGCCTGCGACCCGGATTTGGTCTTGGACTTTACAGTGCTACCAAAGCTGCCCTGATCATGCTGACCAAAAATCAGGCTAAAGAATGGGGTAGGTATGGCGTAAGGGCCAATGTGTTGTGTCCCGGATTAATTAAAACCAAATTCAGTGAAGGCCTTTGGAAAGACGAGAAACTGGTGGATAGGTTTACAAAATCCCTGCCTTTGAATCGAATCGCCAACCCTGATGAAATGGCCGGAATGGTCCTGCTTTTGGCCTCCGATGCGGGCTCGTATATGACCGGAGGAGTCTATGTAGCAGATGGGGGGTACATGGTGTCAGGATAAAAACAGTAAATTTTCAAAAAAAGAACACATGAATTTTGATCATAGTACCAGATCTATAGAATTACAGGAGAAATTAAATCACTTTTTTGATAAATACATTCTTCCTGTAGAGGAGGAGGTTACTAAATTCTACAGGGATCCTGAGAATAGCTGGCAAAAATGGCCGGGTTTGAATGCCTTAAAAGAGAAGGCCATGACAGAGGGATTATGGAACCTATTTCTGCCCAAAAGTTATGGCACCCTTAGCCCAGGCTTAAGTAATTTGGAATATGCCCCCCTTGCAGAATCTATGGGCAGGGTGCAATGGTCTTCAGAAGTATTTAACTGCAGTCCTCCGGATACAGGAAATATGGAAGTGTTAGCCCGGTATGGTACCAAAGATCAGCAAGAACAATGGCTGCGACCTTTAATGGACGGTAATATCCGATCTGCATTTTTGATGACAGAGCCAGAGGTGGCTTCTTCCGATGCTACCAACATAGAAACATCAATTATTGCAGAAGGGGATGAGTATGTGATCTCTGGAACTAAATGGTGGTCGTCTGGGGGAATGGACCCCCATTGTAAGATTGCTATAGTGATGGGAAAAACGGATTTTAAGGCCCCCAGACATCTGCAGCAAAGTATGATTTTGGTTCCCATGGACACCCCCGGTCTCACTATCAAAAGGGCATTAAGTGTTTTTGGGTATTATGACTCCCCGGAAGGGCATGCAGAGATCATCTTAGACAAGGTAAGGGTCCCAAAACAAAATATATTGCTCAGTGAGGGAAAAGGATTTGAAATTGCCCAGGGGCGGTTAGGACCCGGGAGAATACACCATTGTATGAGACTCATTGGTATGGCTCAACGGTCCCTGGAGCTTATGTCCCGGCGTGCTTCTGAACGCAGTCCCTTTGGAAGAACCCTGGATACCTATAGCAGCATTCGTCAGGAAATAGCCCGTTCTAGATGTGAGATAGAGCAAGCCCGTTTATTAGTATTGTCTGCCGCAGATAAGATGGACAAAGTGGGTAACAAAGAAGCCAAGGACCTTATTGCCATGATCAAAATTGTAACGCCCGCAATGGCTGTAAAAGTAATAGACAGGGCCATACAGATTATGGGTGGCATGGGTGTTAGCCAGGATACGCCGCTGGCTCACTTTTATGCGGCAGCCAGAACCCTGCGCCTTGCAGATGGCCCGGATGAGGTTCATATGAGTCAGCTGGGGAAAAACACCATTGCACAATATATAAGACCTTAAAAATGCCAGAGACGGAAGTGACAAGACCAGTCAGGAAAGGAGAGGAACTCAATGAAAAAGATCTCAAGAGGTTTTTATTTCAAAAAGGACTTATTGAGGATCAAAACAGTGAAATGAGTGTAGGTCAGTTTCAGAACGGGTATTCCAATCTCACCTATCAACTTACGATAGAGGAAAAAAAATATGTTCTGCGCAGACCTCCTTTTTCAGCTCCAAAAAGAGGACACGACATGGGGCGGGAATTTAAAGTGTTGCACGCCTTACACCAGCTATTCGATAAAACCCCTGAAGTATTTGCATTTACAGAGGATCCTAAAATACTAGGGGTGCCTTTCTATATCATGGAAAAGGTAGACGGCATAATTTTGACCACCAAGGAGGCCAGTGAAAGACAACTCTCGCCTTCAGAATTTAAGACTATTGCAGATACCTGGTTAGATGGTTTTGTAGAGCTTCATGGATTGGATTATTCAGCTGCTGGGCTGGCTTCTCTGGGGAGGCCCGAAGGATATGTTGCCAGGCAGGTCACCAATTGGGGGAAACAGTATCTTGCCGCAGCCACAGAAGAAGTCCCCAGTGCAAAAAAGGTAATGGCCTGGATGGAAGAGCATCAGCCAACACAGTATTCCTACAGTCTCATCCATAACGATTATAAGTATGATAATGTCGTATTTTCGGATGCGCACTGGAAGAAGATAGTAGCCGTTTTAGATTGGGAAATGTGTACCCTGGGAGATCCTATGATGGACCTTGGCACCTCACTGGGATACTGGACCTCTGAGAAAGACGCGGCCATCATGAAACAAGGACTCCCTTCCCCAACAGTGATGCAGGGCAACCCTTCCCGCACGGAGATAGTACAACAATATGCCCTTAAAAGCGGAAGAAATATTGATAATCTAACTTTTTATTTTGCATATGGCCTCTTTAAAATTGCGGTGATCGCTCAACAGATCTTTTATCGATATAAACACGGACATACCACTGATAAGCGCTTTGCCAATTTAAATCAGGTATCGGCACTTTCCTGTAATACGGCCTGGCAGGCCATACAGAAAAATCGGATAGATAATTTGTATTAAAACCAGGATAATGGCAGTTGCGTGGAGATGAATCAATAAATGTTAAAATATTAGT
>NZ_JBATLB010000178.1:0-20422 GCF_049669965.1 Muriicola sp.
CCGTTTTGGGTATTACTTCCCTAATAACACCAATTAGGGTAATAGATCGGGGCCTATTGACCAACGATGTTTTCTGGATGCTTGGATTTGCATTTCTGATCCTTCCGCTGGTATTTTTTCCAAAAGGACGAAGGCTGGAGTGGCGAGATGGCATTATACTGCTTGCAGGATATGCTGTATTTCTTTACCTAACCCTAGCATAATGGGTAGCAAACTTGGCTTATAGACCTTACAAATAAATCCCCGCTTTGAAAGTTATTCCAAAGCAGGGATCTAAAACATTTAACAATTTACTCTTAAGCTGTAACTTCAATTTTTGCCGACTTTACGGTCTTTATAATTCTACCTGCGATTTTATATGGATCGGCGTTTGCTGCAGGACGTCTGTCTTCCAACCAGCCTTTCCATCCTCTTTCAACCGTAGCAATTGGGATCCTAATGGAAGCACCCCTGTCCGAAACGCCGTAACTGAAATCATGGATAGAGGCAGTTTCGTGCAAGCCGGTAAGCCTCTGGTCATTGAATTCGCCATATACCGCAATATGTTCTTTTACCACGGGCCTGAAGGCTTCACATATTTTTTCATAAATGGCCCTGTCCCCACAAGTTCTTAATAAAGAATTGGAGAAATTGGCATGCATCCCTGAACCGTTCCAGTCCATATCTTTCCCTAATGGCTTTGGATGATAATCAATATAATAGCCATATTTTTCAGTTAAACGGTCCAAAAGATACCGGGCAACCCACAATTCATCGCCTGCCAGTTTAGCTCCCTTGGCAAATAATTGGAATTCCCATTGGCCACAGGCCACTTCCTGGTTGATGCCTTCAAAATTTAGTCCGGCTGCAATGCACAGATCTGCGTGCTCTTCAACTAATCCCCTGCCGTGTGTATTTTTTCCACCTACAGAACAATAATACATTCCTTGTGGTGCAGGATATCCACCCACGGGAAACCCTAAAGGTAATCCTGTGGCAGTATCCATGATAAAATACTCTTGTTCAAATCCAAACCAATAATCATTATCATCATCATTGATGGTAGCTCTTCCATTGGAGGCATGAGGTGTACCATCCGGATTTAAAACTTCTGTCATGACCAACCAACCATTAACACGTTCGGGGTCTGGAAAAATTGCCACAGGCTTTAAAATGCAATCAGAAGATCCTCCTTCAGCCTGTCGTGTGGAAGAGCCATCAAATGACCAATTCCCGATCTCCTCAAGAGTGCCTTTAAAGTTTTCGTGCTCTTCAACCTTAGTCTTACTTCTCATATTCTGGGTAGGGGTGTACCCGTCTAACCAAATGTATTCTAGTTTAATCTTGCTCATAATCTTCGGTGTTATTTTTCATTTTACGATCTCCAAAAATAAAATATTTTGTATACATCTATTAAAATATGGGGGGTATTTATCAAAAAAATCGACATAATTATTAACACCCCTTTTTTTTATAGGGTTAATTATATAAAATGATAAATTATGGGGGAATATGTATGAAATGTTTAATTTTGACTTTTGTAAATAAAACTCTTCAACAATGTCTAATATACGTTTCAAAGCTATCTTCCAAAGTTCCGAACATAAGGTTCATCCCATGGTAGAAACGACCAAGAGGTCTGAGGCCTTTGGGGTCAATGTTTTTAACAATGACAGGATGATGCAATACCTTACCAAGGATGCGATGGAAAGTGTTAAGAACGCTGTACAAACAGGGTCGAAGATAGACAGGAAAATGGCAGATCAGATAGCAGAATCCATGAAGGCTTGGGCCATGTCTATGGGAGCTACCCACTACACCCATTGGTTTCAGCCCCTTACAGGCGCTACGGCAGAAAAGCACGATGCTTTTTTTGACCTTTTACCGAATGGGAAGGCGATGGAAAAATTTGGAGGGAGTCAGTTGGTGCAACAAGAACCCGATGCCTCCAGCTTTCCCAGTGGAGGGATACGCAATACCTTCGAAGCCAGAGGCTATACAGCCTGGGATCCTACTTCCCCGGCATTCATTTATGGAGCCACACTATGTATCCCAACGGTTTTTGTTTCCTATACAGGAGAAGCGTTAGACAATAAAGCCCCTTTACTCCGCGCATTACATGCCGTAGATCAGGCTGCGACATCGGTTGCCAGATACTTTGATAAGAATGTCAACAAAGTGATGGCTACCCTGGGCTGGGAACAAGAGTATTTTTTAATTGATAAGGCAGTTGCCAATTCCCGGCCAGATATTGTCCTTACAGGAAGGACCCTGGTAGGCCACTCTGCAGCAAAAGGGCAACAATTAGACGATCACTACTTTGGGGTCATCCCACTGCGGGCACTTAATTTTATGAAAGACCTGGAAATGGAATGTACCAAATTGGGTATTCCTGTGAAGACCAGGCACAATGAAGTGGCCCCCAATCAGTTTGAACTAGCCCCGGTTTTCGAAGAAGCTAACCTGGCCGTAGATCACAATCTGCTTCTAATGGATGTGATGGACAAGGTAGCAGACCGTCATGAACTAAAAGTGCTGTTTCACGAAAAACCCTTTTCAGGGATCAATGGTTCCGGAAAACACAACAACTGGTCATTGGCCACGGATACAGGAGTAAACCTCTTAAGTCCCGGTTCAACCCCCATGAAAAATTTGCAGTTCCTCACATTTTTTGTAAACACTATTAAGGCAGTGGATACCTATGAAGAACTTCTGAGGGCCTCTATAGCCTCGGCAAGTAACGATCACAGGCTGGGAGCCAATGAGGCCCCTCCTGCCATCTTCTCCATATTTATTGGAAAACAGCTTTCTAGTGTGCTCGATGAATTAGAAGGGGTCTCCAAAGGGAAACTTTCTCCGGAGGAAAAAACAGAATTAAAATTAAATGTTGTGGGGAAGATCCCGGAGATCTTACTAGATAATACGGATCGAAACAGAACCTCCCCGTTTGCATTTACAGGGAATAAATTTGAGATGCGCGGAGTGGGTTCCAAAATAAATTGTGCCAAGCCCATGACGGTTCTTAATACCATAGTGGCCAGACAACTTATCGATTTTAAAAAAGAAGTAGACAGCCTTATCGATAAAAAGGGTCTGAAAAAGGATGAAGCCGTTTTTAACATCCTGCGAGAATATATTAAGTCGTCCAAAAGGATACGTTTCGAAGGGGACGGTTACAGTGAGGCCTGGCACAAGGAAGCTGCCAAAAGAAAGCTTAGCAATAACAAGACAACCCCTGAGGCGGTGAATATTCTCACGGCCAAATCGAGCCTGGATCTCTTCAGGGAGATGCAAGTGATGAGTGAAATAGAGGTGCGTGCACGGCAGGAGGTAGACCTCGAGAATTATATCTTACAAACACAGATAGAAGGAAGGGTTTTTAACGAATTGGTCAATACACATATTATTCCGGCGGCCATTCATTACCAGAATAGTGTCATAGAAAATGTAAAAGGTCTAAAAGAGATATTTGGCGCCAGTTATAAAAAACTGGCTGAGGGCCAATTGGCCATTCTGGAAGAAATCTCCCTGCATCTGGGGGAAACCAAACAAAAATCGGAGGCCATGATCATCGCTCGCAAAAAAGCAAATGCGGAAGAGGATATCCATAAGAAGGCGATGGGGTATTGCTATGATGTAAAGCCCTATTTTGATGATATCAGATATCATTGTGATAAATTGGAACAATTGGTAGACGACCAAAGCTGGCCCCTGGCTAAGTATAGAGAACTTTTATTTATCCGATAAAACAATAGCTGCACAGAAAGCACTCCTGGCTATGCCAGGATTGAATAACATTCCCTTATTTTTGCTGTAAATCACTCCCTATGAGCACGCCCATTAGTAAACGATATAATCAAAGAGGAGTTTCTGCCTCCAAGGAAGACGTACACAAGGCGATTAAAAATCTGGATAAGGGACTTTACCCAAAGGCTTTTTGTAAAATAGTTCCGGATACCCTAACCAATGATAAGGCGTATTGTCTGGTAATGCATGCAGATGGGGCGGGAACTAAATCGTCCCTGGCGTATATGTACGGGAAAGAAACAGGTGATCTGTCTGTTTGGAAGGGAATCGCCCAGGATGCCCTGGTAATGAATCTGGATGATCTTCTGTGTGTAGGGGTTACCGAAAATATATTACTTTCTTCTACGATTGGCAGAAATAAGAACCTAATCCCGGGCGAGGTTATTGAGGCCATTATTTCGGGTACGGAAGAATTTATTCAGGAAATGGCACATCACGGGGTGCATATTCAATCTACGGGAGGAGAAACTGCCGATGTAGGAGACCTGGTGAGGACTATCATCGTAGATTCAACAGTTACCGCGCGGATAAAACGGGAAAAAGTGATAGACAACGCCAATATAAAAGCTGGCGATGTCATTGTAGGTCTGGCGTCTTTTGGGCAGGCTACGTATGAGAACGAATACAATGGCGGTATGGGCAGCAACGGACTTACCTCGGCAAGGCACGATGTTTTTTCCAAGGTATTGGCAAAAAAATATCCGGAGAGTTTTGATCCTTCCGTTCCTGAGGACCTGGTCTATGCTGGTCAGAAAGGACTCACTGATCCCATTCCGGGAGTGCCGTTAGACGCAGGGAAACTGGTTCTTTCTCCCACAAGGACCTATGCTCCAGTGATCAAAAAGATACTGGAAGAGTTGGATACAGGGGATATCCATGGAATGGTACACTGCAGCGGGGGTGCACAAACAAAAATTTTGCACTTCCTGGATCAGTATCACGTCATTAAGGACAACCTCTTCCCCATCCCTCCGTTATTTACCCTTATCCAGGAACAATCTAAAACAGATTGGAAGGAAATGTACCAGGTATTTAATTGCGGACATCGTATGGAATTGTATGTGAGTGAAAAAATTGCTGCCCGCATCATCGCTGTTTCTGAGCGTTTTAATATTCCGGCTCAGGTCATTGGCAGAGTAGAGGCACATCCCACAAAAAAACTCACCATCATTAGTGAATTCGGCACCTTTAGGTATTAAAACATACGATTCTTTATGATGCTGCGTTCTTTTTAGTAAGAAAAGTATGTTATGGAAAGAAAAACATTTTTAAGAACCCTGGGCGCCGGAGCGGCTTTTGCCCTTACCTTCCCTTGTGTACAAGGTTGTTCCAAAGATGATGTAGGAGGTCTGCCTGTCCCAACGGGGGTTGATTTTACGATCGACCTAACCTCTAGTGAGGGAGCTCAACTGCAAAATAATGGCGACTTCATCCTGAAAAATGAAGTGGTAGTCGTGAAAAATCTTCAGGGAAATTTTATAGCTGCCAGTCAGATATGTAGCCATCAGCAAACAGATCAGGTTCGTTTTATTGATGACGATGGGGGCGTTTTTTATTGCTCTACCCATGGTTCTAGGTTTTCTCAGAATGGAGCCCCGCTCAATACTATTACAAACAATCCTCTTAAGATCTTTAATACCGAATTGAATGGGGATATCCTAAGGGTATTTGAGTAACCCCTTCCTTCTTAGTATTGGTTTTTGGTAACTCTCCATCTTTTGTTTTGATGTATCTTCGGGACTGTTTTCTATGTGATCCCTGCTAATTTATTATCTGCTATTGCTCCTAAATGTTGTAAATTCGCAGCATAAGGGAGGAAAGACTATGATAGATAAATTAAATATTATAAAACAGCGATTTGATGAGGTTTCTGACCTGATCATACAGCCCGATATTCTTTCAGATCAAAAAAGATACGTTCAGTTAAACAAGGAATACAAAGATCTCAAGCTTCTGGTAGACAAAAGAGATGCCTATTTGGAAGTAAAGAATAACCTGGAAGAAGCAGAAGAAATTCTCTCTGCCGGGGATGATCCTGAAATGATCGAAATGGCCAAAATGCAGTTGGAAGAGGCCAAAGTGGCACTTCCTAAACTAGAGGACGAAATTAAATTCTTGTTGATCCCCAAGGATCCTGAAGATACCAAGGATGTGGTCATGGAGATCAGAGCAGGCACCGGAGGTGACGAAGCCAGCATTTTTGCCGGAGACCTGTACAGAATGTATGCCAAGTACTGCGAATCCAAAGGTTGGAGAACCAATATCATAGATTTAAACGAAGGCACCAGTGGCGGATACAAAGAGATCCACTTTGAAGTAACCGGGGAAGATGTATACGGTACCTTGAAATTTGAAGCCGGGGTGCATAGGGTACAACGGGTACCTCAGACCGAAACACAAGGCCGGGTACATACCAGTGCAGCTACGGTGATGGTGTTGCCAGAAGCCGAGGACTTTGATGTGCAGGTAGATCCTAAAGATGTTCGGATAGACTTTTTCTGTTCCTCCGGACCTGGAGGGCAGTCTGTAAACACTACCTATTCTGCGGTAAGGTTAACGCACATTCCTACAGGTATTGTTGCACAGTGCCAGGATGAAAAGTCTCAACACAAAAATAAAGATAAGGCCTTTAAGGTACTCCGATCTCGCCTGTATGATATGGAGTTGCAAAAAAGACAAGAGGAAGATTCTGCCAAGCGAAATTCACAAGTAAGCAGCGGGGACAGGTCCGCAAAGATCAGGACCTATAATTATCCGCAGGGAAGGGTAACAGATCACAGGATTGGACTAACCCTTTACGATCTTCAGAACATCATGAATGGGGATATCCAAAAGATTATCGATGAACTGCAGCTTGTAGACAATACAGAGAAATTAAAAGAAGCTTCCGAAATTTTTTAACACCCTATGACTACAGAGGAGCTGGTAGAGCAGATTTATAAGAAAAGATCGTTTTTGTGTATCGGTCTCGATACAGATCTTGAGAAGATACCACCTCATCTCCTATCAGAACCAGACCCTATATTTGCTTTTAATAAAGAAATCATTGATGCAACGCATCATCTTTGTGTAGCCTACAAACCAAATACGGCTTTTTATGAGGCTTATGGGCTAAAAGGCTGGGAATCATTAGAAAGAACTATTAACTATCTCAATGAGCACCATCCGGAGATCTTTACGATCGCCGATGCAAAAAGAGGGGATATTGGCAATACGGCGACCCGTTATGCCAAGGCATTTTTTGAAGCCCTGAATTTTGATTCAATTACCGTGGCTCCTTATATGGGGAGGGATTCTATAGAACCCTTTCTCGCTTTTAAGAACAAGCATACCATCCTCCTGGCGCTGACTTCCAATCCGGGTGCGTTCGACTTTCAAACTTTGAAAGTAGATCATAAAGAGCTGTATAAACAAGTGCTGGAAACTTCTAGGACCTACAAGAATTCCAATAACCTTATGTTTGTTGTTGGGGCCACAAAAGCGAGCTTCTTAAAAGAGATAAGGAACATAGTCCCCGATCATTTTTTATTGGTTCCGGGCGTTGGTGCCCAAGGCGGTAAGTTAGATGAAGTGTGCGGATATGGCCTGAATCATCAGGTTGGGCTGTTGATTAATTCATCAAGAGGAATCCTCTACGCATCCGACGGCAAAGATTTTGCAGAAAAGGCAGCAGCAGAAGCCAGGCTATTACAACTGGCAATGGCTTTGGAACTGAAAAATCGGAAATTGGGTTCTTAAACTTTTTCTTCGAGTATTTTTTTCAGAGATCGCGCTTTGCGATCAAAAAATTCTCCCAGTTGTGTTCCTGTGTACTGAGCATCTGTGGCCATGGATGCAAAAGTTTTATAGTAACTTTCTACTCTATCTGTGGCTCGTGATCCGCTTGCAATATGACTAGTGGCTCCCACCTTGCAATATTGGTTTTCCATCGTAATTTTCTTTTTTATAAAGATACGCAGGAATGACTTCTTTAGTTTTTTGAAATCTTGGAGAACAGCTAATATTGAGGTTATTTATCTAATATTTAACCTTTTGGTTGCGATTCCTTTACAAATACAGCAAAAAAGTACGGCATTTTATCAATTTGATTTTGTGCTTTTGTATCTTCTATTTCCAATTCCCACAAACCATGAGAACACTACTGGCTTTTATGTTCCTCTTCCTGTCCTTTTCGATTTCCCGAGCACAGAATACGTCCTGTACCTGTTGTACCGACTCTCATGCTGAATTTGATTTCTGGGTAGGGAATTGGGAGGTAACCTTGCCTAATGGCACTAAAGCCGGCGATAATACTATTGAAAAGCAACACGGGGGATGTGTGATCAAAGAAAGTTGGGTTAGTGCTGCCGGTAACTTTACCGGAACAAGTTTTAATTTCTATAATCCCAAAACAAATCAATGGGAACAACTTTGGTTGGATACGGCCGGGACCATCTTAAAACTGAAAGGTAACAGGCAAAATAACCAAATGATTTTAAGATCGGAACCGGTTGTACAAGAAGACGGAACCACTATGGTTCAACAGATCACTTATACCCTTCATGAGGATGGAAGCATTCGGCAACTGTGGGAAATATTACAAGATGAAGTGGCTGTGAATGTGGCCTTTGATGGCTTGTACAAGAGAAAAACATGACCTAAATAATAGGTTTCATTTCAATTGAACGCATAAAAAAACCGGCCACTACACCGGTTTTTTAAACTAACTAACTCAAAAATACTAACTCAAATAATACGGGTATAAAACTATTTTATTTCTTTTTCTTGATGGTTAACTCTGGATTATCAGAAGGTTACCAAATCAAGTACACATATCTAACGCAATTTTATTTAGATTATTGCCGCGCCAGATTTAACCAAAATATAAGAAAATAGTATTCCAACTCCTGCCCCATCATACAAGGAAGCGTTTCTTAGCTGGTGGTATTTTGTGGCAGCTATTCTGCGTAATAGGAGGTGATCAGGGCCTCTGTTTCTTCCCTGGATTTAAAGACGTCAAAGGTCTTCCCTTGAGTGCGTAGTGCGCCTAAAGCATTGGCGAATTGAGCCGCCTTTACGGGATCATGATAGACGGCAAAACCGTAGGCCAGGCCTCCTGCAAAGGAGTCTCCACACCCCGTGGTATCTACCACATGATCTACATAGATAGATTTTATAAACTGTTTTTTTATCTCATTTCCAACTTTGGTGTAGAATACACATCCCTTGGCATCTAGCGTAACATAAAAGAATTTCACACCTTTTTTTAAGACAAAGGCCGCCATCTCATCCAAATGTTCGGTTCTTTCTTCATCATAACTGGTCATCTCATGTGCCGCATACTCTCGCTTAAACCAACAGGCTTGCGTTTCTTCCAGGTTCATTTTTAGGATGTCAATGTATTTAAGCCATTCATCCATATCTACCCAAAATTTGCGATACCGATCACCTGTCATTCCCATTGAGGTAGTAGGGCCGTGGGCGTCAAAGACCACTAATCCGGTGCGTTTCTTTTTAAGGTATTTTAAGGTACTGATGGAGATCTCAAAATCGGTGATAGGGATAAATACATAGGCATCCATTTCCTCCAGCGACTTTATGTCTTTGGGCACAATGGGTCTCATACAGGCCGTTTGCCGTTCCAAACGATTATTCTGATCTACAAATTTAAGTTCGATCACAGTGCCGCGGTCATGTTTGCTAGAAACATGGGAAGTGTTAATATTGGGGTAGGGTTTAAAGACTTCTATAATGTTCTCATAATCCACTTCGTGAACATGCGATACAGGATAGACCGTTCCTTCCTCCCCAAATAGTTTGGCAAGGGCAACTACAGGGTGAGTTACGCAGCCATATTTTTTTATGACCTCCTGATGGTGTGTTATAATAGTGTCTCGCGGAATAGGACCAAGTACGGCAATTTTTGTCATAATAGTTGGTATTCTTGGTTGTAAAAGGAAGCTTTTCTTAAGTGATCTTTACGTCATTTCCTTCTTTTAGAACGCAGGAGTAATTTATGAAAAATAAACGAGGCAAAGAATAAAAACCCAAGGACAAAAGTATCTCCTTATTGGTGAAGGATTTAGGAAAAGATCACGGTTTTATTATTATAAACCATGGTTTTTCTGTTCACATGCAGCTGAACGGCCCTGGAAAGTACAATTTTCTCTAAATCACGACCTTTTTCTACAAAGTCGTGCACCTTATGCACATGAGAAACCCTGGCTGTATCTTGTTCAATGATAGGTCCGGCATCTAATTCCTCTGTCACGTAATGACTGGTGGCCCCAATAATCTTTACACCTCTATCGAAGGCCGCGTGATAAGGTTTTGCACCGGCAAAGGCAGGGAGAAATGAATGGTGTATATTAATGATCTTATTGGGATATTCCCTTATTAGGTTGGCACTAATGATCTGCATATATCTTGCCAGGACAATAAAATCTACCGAATGTTCCTTTAATAATTTCAATTGCTCCAATTCTGCCTTGGTTTTGGAGTCTTTCGTTACGGGGATGTGATAAAATGGAATATTAAACTGACTACCTATATAATTTAGATCATCGTGATTACTCACTATAAAAGGAATATCTACTTTTAATTCTCCCGAATAGTACCTGCTTAAGAGGTCGTATAAACAATGATTGTACTTACTGACAAAAAGGGCCATTCTGGGTTTGTCCGTCCCAAAATGGACACTCCATTGCATGCGATAGGCCTGGGCAATGTGGCGATCAAAACCATCTTTCAAGGCAACTTCAGCATCTTCGGTATCTTCGAATTCGCTTTCCAGACGCATAAAGAATACCCCGGCCTCTTTGTCTACATGCTGGTCCAGGTATATGATATTGCCCCCGTTGGCCTGGATAAAACTGGTAACGGTACTAATAATCCCGGGCTGGTCCGGACAATGAATAAGAAAGGTTGCTTTCAAGAACTTTGGTTTTACAGGCGTAAAATTAGAACAATAGACGCCACACCCAAAGACTGATAAGAATATTATAAAATTCGAAATGTAAATCGATAATTTTTGCATTTATCGTAAATTGCACCCTTGAAAAGGACTGTTTATTAGAAATGGAGCAAATCAAACCGTATCACCCGAAGAACAAGATCAGAATAGTAACAGCAGCTTCGCTATTTGATGGCCATGATGCAGCTATTAATATAATGCGCCGTATTATACAGGCAACAGGTGTAGAAGTGATCCATTTGGGCCATGACCGTTCTGTTTCCGAGGTAGTAAATTGCGCCATTCAGGAAGATGCCAATGCTATTGCCATGACTTCCTATCAAGGGGGGCATAACGAATACTTCACCTATATGTACGATCTGCTTCAGGAACGTGGGGCAGGGCATATTAAGATTTTTGGAGGCGGTGGTGGTGTAATTTTACCGAAGGAGATTGAAGCTTTAATGAAGCATGGGATCACTCGTATTTATTCTCCGGATGATGGCCGTACCATGGGATTACAGGGAATGATCAATGATCTGGTAAAACAATCGGATTACTCAACACCTCCCTTGGCTTTGCCCAAAGGGAAGGACCTGCTTGCTTCTTTAAAGGATAAGGATATTACTACTATTGCCCGTTTGATCAGCCTAGCTGAGAATGCTCACGGAACTTTTGAAAAACATGCAAAAGAATTGCCTGCGAGCACAAAAAAGGTGCCGGTTCTCGGAATAACAGGGACAGGTGGTGCGGGGAAATCGAGTTTGGTCGATGAATTGGTGAGGCGATTCTTATTCGACTTTCCGGAAAAGACCATAGGATTGGTCTCCGTAGACCCGTCTAAACGAAAAACCGGTGGCGCCTTATTGGGAGATCGTATCAGAATGAACGCCATAAATAACGACCGGGTTTATATGAGATCCCTGGCCACGCGCCAGTCTAATCTAGCACTTTCAAAATATGTTGGAGAAGCCCTGGACATCCTAAAACTGGCAGAATTTGATCTGCTTATTCTTGAGACCTCAGGGATAGGCCAATCCGACACAGAGATTGTGGAACACAGTGATATGTCGCTCTACGTCATGACCCCTGAGTTTGGTGCTGCCACCCAGTTAGAAAAGATTGACATGCTCGATTTTGCCGATCTGGTTGCCATTAATAAGTTCGATAAACGCGGATCTTTGGACGCCCTGCGAGATGTTAGAAAACAGTATACCCGCAATAATAATCTTTGGGAGAGAGATCCGGAGTCGCTTCCTATTTATGGAACCATCGCCTCTCAGTTCAATGACCCCGGCATGAACAGCCTCTATAAGGCGGTCATGCAACAGTTGGAAGAGCGAATAGGAAAGGCATTTAAGTCTCAATTTTCAGTTGCTCTGGATGAACCCGAAAAACGTTTTATCATTCCCCCCGCCAGAACGCGTTATTTGTCTGAGATTGCTGAAGCTAATCGCGGTTACGACCAGGAGGCAACAAACCAAAGTGGTACTGCCCAAACTCTTTATGGCATCTATAAAACTATCCTTTCTGTAGTAGATGAAACAGAGGCTCAAAGTAAAGGAACTGCGTTACCTTATATTTTGGAGGCTGGTCTGGAGGAGGATTCCCTGCTCAAGAAGGTATCGGAGGAGCAAAAGGCTTTTCTAAAACTTCTTGTTACAGAGTTCAACAAGATCAAATTAAACCTCGATCCGTATCACTGGCTAACCATTACTCAATGGGCATCCAAGGTGCAGCGTTATAAAGAACCTGTGTACCAATTTAAGGTGCGCGATAAGGTGTTGGACATCAGCACCCATTCTGAATCTCTTTCGCACTTGCAGATTCCAAAGGTGGTCTTACCCAGATATCAGGCATGGGGAGATCTGCTTCGGTGGTCCTTGCAGGAGAATGTTCCCGGTACTTTTCCCTACACGGCCGGACTATACCCTTTTAAGCGTACCGAGGAAGACCCAACGCGCATGTTCGCAGGAGAGGGCGGCCCGGAACGCACCAACAGAAGATTTCATTATGTAAGCCTCGATATGAAGGCAAAAAGATTATCAACGGCATTCGACTCTGTGACGCTCTATGGTCATGACCCGGGAGAACGCCCTGATATTTACGGAAAGATCGGGAATGCGGGTGTCTCTATTTGTTGTCTGGACGATGCCAAAAAGCTATATTCCGGATTTGATCTTTCGGACCCAATGACCTCTGTTAGTATGACCATCAATGGTCCGGCCCCCATGCTACTCGCCTTTTTCCTGAATGCGGCTATTGACCAGAATTGTGAGAAGTACATTGTTGAAAACGGCTTGGAGAAGGAAACCAATCGCAAGATAAAGGAACTTTTAAAGGATTGTAAGGAGGGGCAACCATCTTACTCCGGAAGCCTGCCCAAGGGAAATAGTGGCCTTGGACTCATGTTATTGGGAGTTACGGGAGATATGGTTCTTCCTGCTGAAGTGTATGAGACCATTAAAAAGAAAACCTTAAAAGAGGTAAGAGGTACGGTGCAAGCAGACATATTGAAGGAAGACCAGGCACAGAATACCTGCATCTTCTCTACCGAATTTGCACTCAGACTGATGGGTGATGTGCAGGAATATTTTATTCAAAACAAGGTGCGTAATTTTTATTCAGTATCCATTTCTGGCTATCATATTGCGGAGGCGGGTGCTAATCCTATCACCCAATTGGCCTTTACGCTCTCAAATGGCTTTACCTATGTGGAATATTATTTGAGCAGGGGGATGGATATCAACAAATTTGGCCCCAACCTGTCCTTTTTCTTCTCCAATGGTGTCGATCCGGAATATGCGGTGATTGGCAGAGTTGCCAGAAGGATCTGGGCCAAGGCGATGAAAGAAAAATACGGAGCCGATCCCAGGGCGCAGATGCTTAAATATCACATACAAACGTCTGGCAGAAGTCTGCATGCCCAGGAGATAGATTTTAATGATATCAGGACAACCTTGCAAGCGCTTTACGCAATTTATGACAATTGTAATTCCTTACATACCAATGCCTATGATGAGGCTATAACCACCCCCACGGAGGAGTCTGTCAGAAGGGCCATGGCCATACAATTGATCATCAATAAAGAACTTGGACTGGCCAAAAATGAGAATCCTATTCAAGGGTCATTCATTATTGAAGAACTCACAGACCTTGTGGAAGAGGCCGTACTGATAGAATTTGATCGGATCACAGAGCGGGGAGGTGTTTTAGGGGCCATGGAAACCATGTATCAGCGTTCAAAGATCCAGGAGGAGAGTCTGCATTACGAAACCTTAAAACACAATGGTGAATTTCCTATCATAGGAGTAAATACCTTTTTGAGTTCCAAAGGCTCCCCAACAATACTTCCTGCAGAGGTTATACGGGCCACCGAGGAAGAGAAACAAATACAACTAAGGACCCTGGACAGATTAAAGTCTCAGCATATTAAAAGAACCAAGAAGGGCCTGCAAGAATTGCAGGAGTCTGCGGTACACAATGAGAATATTTTTGAAAAACTGATGGAAGTATCAAAGTTCTGTTCCTTAGGACAGATCACACAGGCACTCTTTGAGGTAGGAGGGCAGTACAGGCGAAACATGTAATGAAACATTCGCCGGAGGGTAGCTGTTTCTTCTTGTTGATGTAACTAATAAGGTTTTTAGAATAGGGATTTTACTAACCGAGGTATTCTCTGAAAGTCCAGGTTTCTGAACTATTGCCATAATTGGCAATAGATTTGCGCCATTTTTTAAAGGACCTTCTGAAAACACGTATCTCCTGCCGTAACAATTGCAGATATTCTTTTTCACGAACACCATGTTGTTCAAGCCCATTGCAATAGGCACTAATATTGCGGATCATGATTCCGATAAAGGTAGCACTCTTCATTCTGTCGCTGAGAGAATCGGAAGTTTCTGCCCTCGCTATCTGCTGCGGAATTAATACCGCGTCTGTTAATAAGGAATCGGCAATATGATCCCGCAGACTTTGTGATTGATACAAAGTGAGTAAATTCTGGTTGTAGGTAACAAAAGAGGCTAGCTCCTTACTTAGGGTGCAAAGTTCTAATGCTTTTTGGTAGACCGGTAAGGATCCAAGATTATAACGGGACATAATTCTCTTTAAGCAAATTGTTTACCTTAAAATTAGGTCCTATTCAACGTATATTGCTTTAGATATTAAAGAGAAAACGTATATTTGCTTTATAAACAAAGTAATACGTAGTTAAAAAATTTGAAATCCGCGATAGATCATCTTAACTGGGGTATTTTACAATCCTTACAGGAAAATTCCCGTGAATCCTTTGCCAGTATTGGCAGGAAGGTGGGTCTCACTCCGCCAGCCGTGGCCGAACGTGTAAAGAAGATGGAAGACTTGGGAATTATTGAAGGATATCATGCCAGAGTTTCTCATGCCATGGCCGGCTACCAATTAAAGGCAATCATTACCTTAAAGGCCTTTATGGGGAAATTAAAGCCCTTCCTGGAAATGGTAGTTACCTTAGATGAAGTGGTAAATTGTTACAGAATCACCGGGAATGAGAATATCATAATGGAGGTGGTTTTACGAGATCAGTTCCATCTAGAAAAATTCATTGATAAATTGATTTTATACGGAGAGACAAGGACCCATATCATTTTATCTGATGTGGTAGCAGATGCACCGATAAAAAAAAGAAAGGGATAAGAAATAATGCGTAATTTAGAGACTCCTGCAGTACTTTAAATAAATTTATGGTCTCAGGGCTCACGGAAATTTGGCTCAATGAATTTTTACACACCGTGAAATAATTTTGGCCGGATTTTTGAGGAATAGTTTGCTATGAAAAAAATAGTTCTTCTGATTGTCACGATCGCTTTGTGCGATCTTTTCCTGCTTCAGGGTCAGGATGTTCTTCTTAAGAAAGGGATCGTTCAGGATTCTGTTAGAGTCAATGATTCTATTCCCGAAACTTTTGCCCTTTATCTTCCAACCACGTACGACCCGTCTGAAACCTGGCCCGTGCTATTCTCTATGGACATGGAGGGTAGAGGTAAACAGGTAGTACATATGTTCAGGGAAGTTGCTGAAAGAGAGGGCTATATCCTGGCGGCTTCTAATGCTGTTCACGATAGTCTTTCGATAGTTCAGAATACACTGATCGCGAGTCGTATGTTCAATAAGGTTTATTCAATGTTTCCTATTCACAAACAACGATCTTATACGGCGGGATTTGGCAATGGCGCTAAGTTTGCCTCTATAATTCCCTCTATCATTAAGCCTATTGAGGGAGTTATTTCTTGTGGTTCTGGAATTCCTTATAAGGAGCTAATTGATCCTAAAAATCCCTTTCAATTTGTAGGGATCGTTGGCAGATCCGATTTTAATTTTAATGACCTTACTGACGAGCAAAACCTTGATCCCACCCTCAAGAGGTATATGGATAAGCGGATATTAGACAATTATTTACTGGTTTTTGAAGGAGGGAGCGAATGGCCAAATGGAGACTACTTGCAAAGAGCGGTAGAGATCTTAACCCTTAGATCCATGAGCAAAACTAATATTCCAAAAGATTCTGCCTATGTTCATAGCATCTACAATCGGGATTTTTCTTCCTTAAATAAATTTACTACAGCCAATAACTACCTTGGAGCCAGCTATCTGGGGGAAGAGATGTTAAATAAATTTAAGGGGTTACTCAATTTAGACGAGATAAAGAAACGCCTTAAACTAATCTCAAAAGAAAATGAGTATAAGATTCAGGAAAGGAAACAAAAACGTTTTTTACAAAAGGAATATTTTATCCGTGGCGATTATGAATATAATTTAAATGATGATGTTCTCACTTTAAATTATAACAATCTGGGTTGGTGGAATTACCAAATGACGGAGATCAAAAAATTTATGAATAGTACCGATCCCTTTGAAAAGGAGATGGGGATGCGACTCCTGGGGTATCTCAATGCCTTGGTGGAAGACAACATTAACCTGGAGTTGGCGCAAAAGCCGGTCAACGAGGAGGCTTTGAGTTATCTGTGGATGGTAAAGACCATTACATCGCCCAAGGAATTTGGGTATTACCTTAAAATTATATCAGATAGTGCCAAATACGAAGATTTTGGAACTGCCTTATTTTATCTGGAAGAATTACTGAAGAACGGATATACAGACAAGGGAGAACTTTATTCCCTCAAGAACACCGCGCTACTCAGAATTACGCCCGAGTTTAATAAGGTCATTGAAAAATACTTCAAGGATGCCAGGTATGATATCATTGAAGAATAAGGCTGGGAACCTTCTCCAGTTCCCAATCGATTACCAGGCCTTTTGCCAGTGAGTCCGCAATTTCTTTTCCGTATAATAATTCACATAAATAAAGCGCGGCCTCAAAACTTTTGGCACCCCCTGCAGAGGTGATATATTTCCCATCGTGTACGAAGAGAACACTGTCTTGCACTTGTAAGGATGGAAACATTGTCCGATAGGTGTCTATATCACTCGGAAAAGTGGTAGATACTACAGAATCTAACAAGCCGGCTTTTGCGAGCACAAACGCCCCGTCACAATGCGAGGTTACAAATGTTGCCTTCTGGGCGGTATTATAAACAAATGAAAGCATAATACTGTCTCGCAGGTCCGTATCCAGGTGGTGTTCTGCACTGGGTACTACTAAAATGTCTATTGTTGGCAGGACATCTTTGGTATAATCAAAATCGGGTAGGATCCGAACCCCTTCAAAAGTTCGGATAGGATCTTTTGTGTTGGCAACGGTAAATGTATTCATCGCCTTGATCCCATCTCTGTATTGGGTGTGTTGGAAAATATCATAAGGCGCGGTAAATTCGGTATTATAGGTGCCGTTCATGATTAAAAAGGCCACATTATAACGGTTGGGTTCCAGGAAAACTTCAGATGAGGTTGTTATGGACTCTTTCGTATTATTGACGGTTGATTCTCGGCACCCATACATTGTTAGTATAAGCAGGAGTATAGCAAAAAGTGTTGCTCTGACAGGTTTCATAAGGATTCTTTAAGTTTTAAACGCGAGCGTAAGACCATTAGCAATAAAATGCCCAACACCCCGATGATCATGGCACCATACCAGGTAGCTGTAAATCCAAACTTGGATATAGATATCATTCCACCATTATGAGCGAATACGTGGGAAATTGAAAATGCAATACTATAAAGTGCCATATACTCCCCTTGTTTGCCTCTCCTTGCTCTATCCATCGCAAAAGCATTCGAAAATGGAAAAGCGATCATTTCTCCGACGGTCATAAAGATCATCCCAATAACCAACAGCCCAACCCAAGTGCCAAAAGTTAAAAATAAGAAACTAAAAGCCGTAAGGCCAAGACCTATGATAATTTGCGTAAGCTTTGAGAAGGGCCGGGATTCCAGGTATTTTATCAGAGGCATTTCAAAAACAAAGATCAAGAATCCATTCATAGCCAATAAAAGTCCAATCTCAAATTCGCTCAGGGACCGTTCACTGCTATAAAAAATGGGAATGGTTGAAAAATATTGAACGAAAATAAAACCAAACAAGACCAGGGACCCAATAAAGATCAGATAGGAGGTATCCTTATAGGCCGATGCGGGAGCGGTATTTTTCTGAACATCTACCTCTTTTGCTTTTTTGGGATTTAGTACAAATAGGAGTAATATTCCGGCTAGTATGCAAGTAATACCATCTACCCAGAAAAGTCCAAAATAGCCCAGGGAGGCAATTATAATCCCGCCCAATGCGGGCCCTGCTGAGAATCCCAGATTGATCGCCAATCTGATAAGGGTTACAGACCTGGTCTTGTTCTCTTGTTTACTATAGGCGCTCATGGCTACTAAAGTGGCAGGTCTGAAGGCATCTGCAATCACCATTAATAGAAATATCCCCAGGCAAAGCGCAACGTAAGATTCCAGGACCTGCAGCCAGATAAACATCAGGCCTGTAAGAAAAAGACTGATGAACATTACCTTATAGTACCCAAAAATATCCGTGAGTTTTCCTCCCAGCCAGGAGCCTGCCAAAGATCCCAGTCCAAAACAGCTCATAATAACTCCCACATTTTCCAAGGTAAAACCTCTTTCCTGAGTTAGGTATAAAGATAAAAAGGGGATAACCATGGTTCCTGCCCGGTTGATAAGTGTTACCAACGCCAGCCACCACACTTCCCTGGAAAGTCCCTTGAAGGAATTGAGATAAGAAGCATACAACAGGCGCATGATAAGCTCACTTTGGGTTAGGAATACAACGTAACGGCGCATGGCACAGCAGGATGTGCTTGGTATCCTGCTAATATGCAAATCAAATCTAGCCAAAAAAATATCTAAATTGTACTTTTGATCCCAAATAGGAATGTGATGTATAACGATTTACAAAAAGGATTGATTTTTATTCTGCTACTTGTCATAGCAGGCTGCGGAGATGGGAAGAAATATCACGATGAGCAGTCCACCGAAGTGTTAGAATCAATGGATGCTGATCTTGCTTCCGTCCTTCAATTTCAAGATAAGTTAAATAAAGAATTTTCCGATCCGGAAACTTCCCCATTGCCAGATAGATATAGAAAAGATTTTAAGGGCTTGGATTTTTTTGAACCAGATACTACCTATACCGTAAGGGCCACTTTTTTTAGAACACCCGATGCCATGCCGTTTTTAATGCCTACCAATACAGAAAGGATGTCCATGGAAGTGATATTCGGCATCGTGACTTTTCAGCTAAAGGGGAATACGTATGAATTGGAGGTGTATCAAAATGAGGAACTGAAAAGCGAGGAAGGTATGGAAGACTATCTTTTTTTGCCTTTTACAGACACTACTAACGGAGAGGACACCTATGGAGGCGGGCGTTACATAGATCTTAAGATCCCCGAAGGGGACCTGATCGTAATCGACTTTAATAAGGCTTATAATCCCTACTGTGCTTATAATAAAAAATATTCTTGTCCATTAGTACCCAAGCAAAACTCATTGGATATTAAGATCTTGGCTGGGGTAAAGGCATTTAAATGATTACAAAGAAAAGCCCCGGCTAAGGTGCCAGGGCTTAATCAACTCAACGAACTAAACAAAACTATTGTAAGAGCTTAAAAAGAGTATATGGCTGCAATCAGGAAAGAAGACAGGCTGTTTGTGGCGACACCATCACTATCCAAAAAAGGCTCATTGTCATTTAAAAAACTATCCAAACGAATTTCAGGCTTGATGATAAGGTTTTCCTTTGTTAAACTTCCGGTTAATGTTAATCCGAAAACTGGTACGTCATCAAAACCATCCTGTGTAAAGGCAAAGTACTCACCTCGTAATCCGATCGCAAAGTCGTCCGAAGTGCTCAATTGGGGATAAATCGCTGCCCCATAGAATCCGGAATCTGTTTCAGGGTTATTATTATAAGCGGCATTAACACCAAGGAATAAGTCTTCATTTACATCAAATCCACCGGTATAGTCTATCTCAAATCCTAAACCGCCGTTTGTACCACTATCATAGTACAGATTAAGGTATTGACCGTAAGCACCCAACTGGCCGCCCAATGCATATTCTCCGCTCCCACTGATGTCATTAGTGTCCCAGGGATTAGTCACGGCAAGCATTAAGCTTACATCATCTGATAAGGCAAAATCTGCTTTTACCCCCAAATGGGAGAAAGGCCCGTTGGAGAACAAATAGGAAACACTGTAGTTAAAGTTGGCTGCCGGGGAAATCACCTCATACCCAACCCATGTATTAAAT
>NZ_JBATLB010000179.1:0-23458 GCF_049669965.1 Muriicola sp.
GTGTATTTGTTTGTATGCTTCGCTTGCCAGGGCCATCGCCTGGATGTCTGGCCTTTCTTCCGATAGTGATTCCATAGAAATTCCATTGGTGTTAACGGACAGGGCCTCTGCAGGGTGTAAGATTTTATAGGTTTCATCGCCCATCAGTACCGACAAATAGTTCGATGCATTTTCAACACTGCTCCTGGCGTATTGCAGCTGATTGTCTATTTCGGTTAGGCGTACTTCCACGGCCAGCACATCCGACTTCTGGAGATAGCCTTGCTTAAAACTGTTGTCGGCGATCCTTTTGTTCTCCAGGGCTGCCTCTTGGGCTTTTATTAAAACGTCTGCTGTTTTATAGGCCAGTTGCAGTTGCATATAGGCCTTGTTCACCTCCAGGAGCACATAGTCTCCGGTGCGTTCGGCCTGCATTTCAGAAGCATCCATCTTTGCCTTGGCGGCCTTTCTTTGATAAATGCCATCAAGATTTACTAACGGTTGCTGTACTTCAATGCGCGTGGCGTAATCTTCAATTTGCCTTGGGTCATTCAATAAAAGCGGATTGAAATCGGCTTGAGTCAGGATCTCCTGGTTAAGTTTGGAGCCAAAGGCCATCAAAGGATTCGTGGTTGCGATCCCGGTATGCGACATACTGATAGTAGGCACTAAAACAGCGTTCGTCTGGTTGAAATCGCCTTTAGCGGCCAAGACATCCTGTACTGCCATTTTAAGTGTATTGTTGCTTTCTTTTACTTTGGCAATAACCTCATCTTTGGTGATAAGCGTGGTGACTTGGGCTATTCCCATTTGAAAGCCAAAAAATAATAACCAACCTAGTTGATACTTCATAGTAATTATTTATTTACAACAAAATTAGAATAGGGAAACGTTATAGATAGTAACCAATGTTACCAAAGAAATAAAGTGTTCGAGGATGATCTTTTTCTGGGCTATCAAAGCAAAAGACACTCCCGGTACGGAAGTGTCTTTTTTCATCCAACCAATAACAACAAACTCAAAACTGAGGTTTGTTTATTTTTTAGGAGATTTAGTGAATGTATTGACTAACAATCCTCCCATAAACCCGCCGTATAAGCTGCTATTCAGCGGATCAGAAGTAATTGCACAACTTCCGCTTAAGCAGCCTATTTCAAGGTAGTAGATATACCCGGCCAGAGCACCAATGGCAATTCCTGCTACCGTTAATACCATAGCCTTTTTTGTCATCTTTAAATCTCTTTTTTTGCCAGATACCATTCCACTTTTTCCAGGGTGTCATCTGCTATACGAGCGTTGAGTTCATCTAATGTTTTTGGAGGAGGCACTATGACCTTATCGCCTCTTTTCCAATCCAGTGGCATGGCCACCTTATACTTATCGGATGTTTGTAGGGCATCCAGGGCACGAAGTATTTCATCCATATTTCTGCCAACATTGAGGGGGTAGTACATGATCAATCTAATTTTCTTCGTAGGATCTATAAAGAATACCGCCCTTACCGCAGAGGTTTCGCTTTCATTGGGCTGAAGCATCCCGTAACGCTTGGAAACTTTCATATCTATATCCGCAATGATCGGAAAATCAAAATAGACCCCGGTACTTTCCCGTACATTTTGTACCCAGCCAAGGTGGGCGTGTACACTATCTATGCTTAAGCCCAAGAGCTCCGTGTTTAGTGCGTCGAATTCGTTCTTCCGAATGGCAAAGCCACTCATCTCCGTGGTACAAACCGGTGTAAAATCTGCCGGATGTGAAAACATTACTATCCATTTACCTTTGGCAAAATCGGACATTTTGATTTTACCCTTGGTGGTTAAGGCCTCGAAATCTGGGGCCTGATCTCCGATCCTGGGCATGGACACTAATGGTTCCTGAACTAATGTTTCATACATTTTATTATAGTTTTTGATTATTGTAATTATTTATTTTATAAAGTTATACTATTAAAAAAATACTCTTTGTAACATACATCACACTGTAAAAAGCACTGCACAAGGGAGTTCATATTTGCATGGAGTTTATCCCTGGTTTCTATGCTAGGTTTATGGAAAGATGACCGGTTGCAAGATGCATTCCTAAATCACCATTCGTGTTTATTGCACTCCGGCCTTCAACAGATTCTCTGATATCTTCTGTCAAATCCGCTCAACACCACAATCTCATTTTTTCGTTTGCCTGGCTGCATTAATTCTGTGTCTTTTTAGAATGGAACCAGTAACTGATCCCGGCCGAAAAATAGAAGGTGCTTTCCAGGTCCTCTGTGATGACCGCGTCTGCGGTGGTAATGGTAGCACTGCTCTGTGGCAAGGCTAAAACTGGGGTAAAGGAAAAAATGAAGTGTTTATGTTGGTATTGCACAGGGAGTCCTACCTCTATATTCAATACCTGAAACTTGGAGGCTTCTTTTATCTCCACCAGGTTGGAAACCAGAGGTTGTGTATTGCCGCTCCCTGCTCCCTGTCCTTTGCGGTTTCCCAACCTGCTGGTATTATAATATTCTTCGTAAAAATATTGCGATCCTGCATATATGGTCAGGGTAGGGTCTATCACAAAGGAATGGTCACTGTTGTAAATGGGCTTATCCAGCATCAATCCGGTAAAAATGTCGGCCGAGCTTCCGTTGTTAAAGAAGGTGCTGGCAAGCAGTGACACGTCTAGTATGCTAAGGTCATACGTCAGATATCCAGAGAGGTCCCCTACGGTTTCTGACCGCACATTATAGCTGTCTTCATTATAAAAATACGCAGTTCCCGAAATTCCTGCATGCCATTTTTTCCATTCAAAGAGGAACCCCGTGCTTAGCAAAAACAAATCGATACGGTTCTCATCGGAAGCAATAAGGTAGGAGAAGGAAGCATCTGCAAAAAAGCCCGATGTATCAAAGTAACTAAAAGAGGGGTAAATATAAGGGGCTGCAATGGAATCTCGTCTCCCCATAAACACTGCGTCATTTATAAAGCTGATATCGCTTAAAAAGAAAGACGCTTCATTGGTGGCAATTCCTGAAACCGAATTCTTGTTGTTCTGTGCGCTGAGATTCATTTGGAGCAATAAAAGAAAAAGAAGCCCAGGGTTTAATTTTATACGCATTAGAGAAAAGATTTAGAAAGAAGGGCAGGTTAAGAGGGAACCGATGATCTAAAATTTCTTAACCAGCCCTTCACTAATTATTAGCTAGTTTTTTTTCCTATGGCTTTTTTAACACCTTTTTTCATCATCGTTTTCTTTCCCATCATTTTTTTCTGGGAAATTATTTTGCGGTGTTGATAGGTGTTTTTGAACATGGCGCCATCCATATTGATACATTCACCATCTTTTAGGCGTAATTGCTTACGTTCCTGGTTTTGGTAGCTGCCATCGGGGTTTACGATGATACCATCACCCAGGCTTACCTGATCCTGTATGCGGTTTTGCTCACGGTTCATGATTTGAAAGGCTTCCCCTTCTATCATCATAATCTGGTACCTGTTTTGGTTCCGTTCCTGAATTTGAGCCTGAGCAAGGCCTTTATTTTCTTGTTGAACTTTATACCTGTATTGGTATTCGTTACGGTATTTTATACCGTCACTGTCCAGACATTCTCCATCCTGTAAACGAAGCCTGTCACGATCCCTGGTCATATAAGTACCATCCGGATTCACAATGGTACCATCCTGTAAGGTGATGGGTTCCTGTAAACGTATTTGGTCACGATCCCTTATTTGAAGGACATCACCATCTACCATCATTAATCGGTCCTGGTCCCGGTCCTGGATTCTATCCTGGTCCTGGGCGGTAAGTGCAGTAGTTCCTAGAACTAGACATGCAGCTAATAAGAATGCTTTTTTCATGGTAACATGTTTTAGAATGAATATTGTCATAAAAGTAAAAGTATTCGCGGCTAGTGGAAATGACTATGGTCAGTCAAAGTCAATAAACATGGGGTTTTCGTGTAACCTATGTTACATAAAAGCGTATTTGGACTTGGTTGATGCCCAACTTATTGGTACTACTAAAATTCAATTTAGTTAACTGGTATGTACTATTAGACCAGGAAGAGACTCACTTGGTCAACAGGATTGCTTTATAACGGGAAATTCAGATTCTCACGCTCCTGGCATTCTCATACCTCGCAATACGTTTCAACCTTAACAAATAAGGTATATTACCCCAGATATTCTTAATTATTCCTTAAAAATGGTAAAATAGCATAGAAACTGGAAAATATCCTTGTTTTTTCAGATCCACAATTGTCGGAATTTTGTCCTGTTAAATTAAAACAGACTATTATGAGTAAATACACATATTATCCAACAATGTTTCATACAAATCCTTTTGCCTATAACTGGACAGAATTAATGGACATGAATGAAACCAGGAACGCTAAGCAATTGATATTAAAGAACACCCAGGCAACCAAACTGGGGGTTGCTGAAATGTTTCTATCCATTAATAAGTTCTCTGCCTTTGACATACATGGAAATGAACACTTTATAAAGGATTTTCCAAAACAGGCCGAATTGAATCCTAAAGGAATGCATACCGAATTTTTTATTAAAATAAAGAGTTTGCTTACCCTTGAGGAGGGCGGATACACCACCTTCCGATTCTATTTAGGGAATACCGGGAACCAATTAACTTACAAGGATGGAAGTAATGAAACCATCACGAATATAAAATACCTTGATTTTGAAATCAAAAACGGACTTCGGATTTCTGGTGATAAGGAGCAGGAAGTAGTAATGCGATTCGATTTTGAACCGTATACCCTCGCCAGTTATTTTAAACCTCTTATAAACCTATTCAAAAGACCCAAACCGTTAAGTGGTAAATTGGCCAGTAGTTTAGGAAATTAAAATGGGATATGAATTAAATGGTAAAGGCACCCAACTGGGTGCCTTTTTTGTTTAAAAATTAGATTTCAGCTACCGTGGATTTCGTTTACATACCGTCCTTTTCAGGCATGGTAGTAACGCTCATATCGCGTACACATTCGTATTTACCATCGGTTTTTTCGAAGTACGACATATAATAGCCATTTTCAGTCTCAACGCCATCTGCATTAAATTCTGTCCAGGAACCAATCTCCAGGGCTGAATTGCCTTCGGCAAAAAGATCAACTACTTTATAGGTGTTATAATTTCCCAAAGTGTCATTTGCCAGACGTGCTGCGATCTTGCCCTTAATAGCTGCCCTACCTTTTGCAGGTTGATCATTACGACTATAGCTAATGGCATTGTCGCTGTAATAGGCGGCCACGGCATCGGCATCTTTTGCTTTTTCACCGGCAGCGTAGGCGTCTTCCAGGGCCTGAATCTCTGCCTTAACTGTTGCCATATCTAAGGGTGCTGGTTTTTCTGCAGTAGAGCAAGCAGAAAATGTAAGCGCCGTAATGGCCAAAAGGCTCAATAATTGAAATTTTTTCATCATCATTTTAGTGTTTAAGGTTTAAAGGTTCATGAAAGTTGATCATGACAGCCTCAGAATTATCAAAAGTACGCTTTGGTAATCCTTTCGATGGAATAAACAGGTCGAACAGTAAGCTTTTATGTCCGAAGAGGCCTTATTATTTATCCAATGAAATCGCTTTGATCATCAAATCCTTAATTGGCGGTATCCACTTGCTTATTTTGTTTCTGCGAAATCTCAATCCAACTGGGGTTAACATCACTCAACCTTCCCATAAGCTCCGGTAGACAAGTTCGCTCGTTGGAACCAGCGGGCCCAAGGTCAAAAAGTAAAACCAATACAACCTTCGGTTGCTGTTTTTTATGCTGTAGAAAACCTAAAGCCAAATGGGGTTAACATCGCTCTACCTCCGCAAAGCTCCGGTAGACAAGTTCGCTCGTTGGAACCAGCGCTCCACAAGATGTATAAGAAAATGTGCAACAATGGGAATTTATTATAACCGCTGGGGTTGTCTCGTTTCACTCGCCTGACCCAACGGGCCCAAGGTCAAAGTCGAGATTGGATGCGCTGGCGTGCATTGAATTCCTTTGCTTACAAAAACAAAAAGCGAGCTATTGTTTTAGCTCGCTTCGGAATTCAGGGCCAATCTCGGCTCTCTGGTGACCTGGCTGGGGCTCGAACCCAGGACCCTCTCCTTAAAAGGGAGATGCTCTACCAACTGAGCTACCAAGTCAAAATATTCAAGGTCGTTTTTCTTGAGAAACCTCACAGGTACTCCCTAAGAGGCTGCAAATATACTATCTATAATCTATTTTTCAAGACCGAGAGGGGAGAAATTTAAATTTTTTTGAATATCCCGGTAATTACACCATTTTTACCAAAAAATAACAGCATGATCATTGTCCTGGTAGGGTATATGGGAAGCGGAAAATCTGTGGTGGGGCAAGCGCTCGCATCCGCCTTGGGGCTTCCATTTATGGACCTCGATGACTATATAGAAAATCAATTACAACAAAGCATTTCACAACTTTTCGCTGAAAAAGGAGAGATCTATTTTAGAAAGATAGAACAGGAATATCTGCAAAAAATACTGCAGGATAAGGCGCAACTGGTATTGGCCACAGGTGGGGGTACCCCTTGTTACTCAGGAAACATGGATCTCATCCTAAAGCATACCTTAAGTGTATGCTACCTTAAAGTATCGGTGGCTGAATTGGCGGTCCGATTATCAGCCGAAAAAAATCACCGGCCTGTCATAAGTCATATAGCCGATGACGCGCTCCCGGATTATATCGCCAAACATCTCTTCGAACGCAATTCCTTTTATTTGCAGGCAAAATATACCATAGTATGTGATGGTAAGTCAGTAATGGAGATAGTTGAGGAAATAAAACAACGATTAGTCTAGATACACCACGTCTTTTTTGGGTTGGAATTGTACATGTACGTGCTCCTGCAGGGAGGTGGAAAGAGATATTCCTTTGTAATCTGCTTTTACCGGGTATTTCTTGTGGTTTCTGTTTACCAATACGGCCGTCTTTAATTGTTTTAATGGTGTTTTAAGAAAATGATGTACCCCATAGATCAGGGTAGAACCCGAATTTAGGACATCATCTACCAATACTATAGAACCATTATTGTATTCATCCGCCGACATGGAAGTGGTTACGCCGCTTTTTAAGGGATTTTTCTTATCCATACTTACCTTGCACAATAAAATATCGGCTTCAGTGATCTGTTTTAACACCTGTTGGATCTTTTTGGCAAAATCTAATCCCCCGCCATCTATGCCCGCAATGATGATCTTCTTTTCGTCCACGTTAGCCTCCAGAATCTGATACGCAATTCGCCGAATGATATGTTCAATTTGATGATGATTCAGGATTTTATTTTCCATGGGCTAGTCAGATTTCTTCTCAAAGATAAAAAAGAGTTCGGTTCCCTGTCTTGGAGGGATAGAATTATACGCACGTTCTAATCTTCTGATGTGAAAATAAGGTGCAAAAAGAGCTCTGTACATGGCCGTGTCGCCCCCAAAAGGTGGGCCTTGTTCCGTTAGCGGAAAATCGAAAAAGAGTCCGGCTAAAATTCCCCCTTCGGTAAGGAGCTGATGCATTTTTATAACATAGCGTTCCCTGTCCCTGGGTAATAGAGCACAGAAGAAGGTCTGTTCCAGAATTAAATCGAACCCCGAGTGTTTCAGCTCAAAAAAATCACTCACCAATAATTTATCTTTAGGAAAATCAGGATGTCTTTCTTGAAAACCAGCTAGTGGCTTTTCACTTATATCGAGCGCATATACTGCCCCAAAACCCTGTTTATGAAGGTAGCCTACCTCATACCCATTACCGGCTCCCGGTACAAGTATTTTAAGGTCCTTTCTAAGCAGCTGATCTATATATTCCTTTAATGGCGTTGAGATGCTTCCTATGTCCCATCCCAATTTTTTTTCCTGATACCGCTGGTCCCAATACGCTTTATTCCCCTTCATCCAGATAGTCATCTATATTACGCCTGTCCTTTTTGGTGGGCCTGCCGGTTCCTTTTTTACGATAATATTCCTTAGCCAGTTTCTGTGCCTCCTGATGTTTCAAGGCATCTGCCGGGGTGGTATCAATGCGGTACAGGCCTACTATTTTTGCCGCAACGCGGCTATCCGGGATGGCCAAGACCTTTAACTGATAATGGATCTGGTTCTTTCGAATGTTAAGCTCATCTGAGGGAAAGACCTCTCTGGAAGGTTTGGCCACTTGTTCATTGATTCTAATATGACCTTTCTTACAGGCTTCCGTAGCCTGGTTGCGAGTCTTGAAGTAACGGGTGCACCATAAGTACTTATCAATGCGCATAAACTAACTAAATTCTTTGTTAAGGTGTTTAACAAAAATAGGGGAAAATTGTATCTTGCGGGCGTTAAAAGAAAAGCTATGCAACTTAGAAAAGTCGTTCTCGCAATGACTGTGATTGTTTTTGTTCTGTCTTGTGGAAATGATGACGGGCCCGGGTTTGAACTAATTCCACCCCAATTGTTGAGCGATGTAGTAGTTGAAGATGAGGCAGCATTACAGGCATATTTGCAAACTCATTTCTATAATTATGAGGAGTTTGAAAATCCGCCGGCCGATTTTGATTTTCAAGTAGTATTAGACACTATAGCGGGCGTTAACATTGATAAGAGGCCCTTGCTGCAAGATGTGCAATCGTTGACCATTGAGGTCTCATCAGAAGATTTTAGTCTGGACGACAATGAGACCGTACCACATACCTTGTATTATCTGATTGCCCGTGAGGGTGCCGGAGGGATGCCAACGTCTGCAGATTCTACGTATATCCGCTATGAAGGGTCCTTGTTGAACGGAACTTTGTTCGATGCAACTTCCGATTATACCTGGCAATATTTGCCATTTTTCTTACGGGGGTATTCGCAGGCAGTATCCAAATTCAAAGTAGGGGATGCCATTGTAGAAAACCCCGATGGGACCACAGAAATTACGAACGCCGGAGTAGGTGTGGTCTTTATTCCTTCGGGATTGGCCTATTTTAATGGTAGCTCCAACGGAATACCATCCTATTCTCCACTGATCTTCAAGATCACCACCGGACTATATATTCCGGATACTGACTATGACGGTGACGGAATTCCTTCTATACTGGAAGACTTAAATGGTGATGGGGATGTCACCAATGACAATACAGATGCAGAACGCGAAGCAGCGATTCGCTCCCCCGCCTTTCCAAACCATCTGGATCCGGATGATGATGAGGACGGTATCCTTACAAGAGATGAGATTATCATTGATGCCCAGGGAAATATTACCTTTCCGGATGATGATAATGACGGGATCCCAAATTATTTGGATCGGGATAGTTGATACGATGGAACATATAAAAAAAGCCCTGATACTTTCAGGGCTTTTTTTATGACTAAAGTTTTAGAGAGAAACTTAAGATAAGCTGATCTGGTCTGGTATCAATCCTGCTTTCGCCAACGGTGGTTAGGTTTGTATTGATAAACCTCGCCTCGTTGTCGCTAAATCCCCGTTCGTACCGCAGATCTATCCCCAACTTGCCGAGATTAATACCTGCACCAATGTTTAAACCAACCGTAAAATCATTTTTGATATCACTGATGGTAATGCCGTCATACTCCGTATCCAGAATATACTGAAAGGCAGGTCCGGCAAATACATGTAAAGGACCAATGATCTTTGCACCTAATAATATAGGAAGGTCTAGTTTCTGCATCTTAAAATCATCATTGTCATAGTCAGATGAAATACTGGTGTAGACCAGTTCCGGACGCAGGTAAATACTGGAACCAAACTGGCCAAAGAGGCCAATATGGTATCCTACATTTCTATCGGGATTTCTTGCTACCGTGCTGGCAGATTCGAAATAATCCCCGTTTGCATTGTAATTGAGTCCGGCTTTTACCCCAAAACTAGAATCGGTCTGCGCAAAAGAAATGGCAGAGGCAGCAGCCAAAGCCACTGTAAGAAGTGTTTTTTTCATAATGTGTTCTTTTTATTGACACAAACCAGGTATCAAAAATGATACCGAAGCTTATGCTTTTCTTTTTAACACCTGTAAAACGGCCTTCTCTATGGCTTTATTGTTTAATCCGTATTTTTCCATTAATTGGTCTGCAGTACCGCTTTCTCCGAAGGTATCCTGGGTGGCTACCAACTCTTGCGGAGCCGGATGATGCTGACTTAAGGTACGAGCTACACTCTCGCCTAAACCTCCTAAAAAGTTGTGTTCCTCAGCAGTAACAACGCAGCCGGTTTTGCGGATAGACGCCAAAAGCATTTTCTCATCCAGGGGTTTAATAGTGTGAATATTGATCACCTCCGCCGAAATACCTTGGTTTTCAAGGGCTTCTGCCGCCACTAAGGCTTCCCATACCAGATGACCGGTTGCTACAATAGTAACATCACTACCCTCATTTAATAAAACCCCTTTTCCAATTTCAAATTTTGGATCCGTAGGGGTAAAATTTGGGACCTTCGGTCGCCCAAATCGAAGATATACCGGTCCGTGATGTTCTGCAATCGCAAGGGTGGCTGCTTTTGTTTGATTAAAATCGCAGGTATTGATCACCGTCATGCCCGGAAGCATCTTCATCATCCCTATATCCTCCAGAATCTGATGGGTAGCTCCGTCCTCTCCAAGGGTAAGTCCGGCATGCGAGGCACATATCTTTACGTTCTTATCGGAATATGCAATAGATTGCCTGATCTGATCGTACACTCTTCCCGTGGAGAAATTGGCAAAAGTTCCTGTAAAAGGAATATAACCTCCAATAGTAAGACCCGCAGCGATCCCCATCATATTAGCTTCTGCAATGCCAACCTGGAAAAAACGCTCCGGATTTTCCTCAATGAATTGTTCGATCTTTAATGATCCCACAAGATCGGCACACAGGGCCACCACCTTTGGATTAGATCTTCCTAATTCGGTCATTCCTGCACCAAAACCACTTCGGGTATCTTTTTTTCCTTGATCGATATATTTTTTCATGTATTTGTCTTAAAAATTTAATTAATAATCCCCGATAGTTTCAGAGTTTTGAGCCAGGGCAGATGCCAATTGTTCATCATTGGGTGCTTTCCCGTGCCATGCATGGGTATACATCATAAAATCTACGCCATTCCCCATGATGGTATGCATAACAATACATACGGGTTTTCCTTTCCCTGTTCTGCTTTTGGCTTCTTTCATGGCATTTATGATAGCGTTTAGATCATTGCCTTCTTTCAGCTCAATTACATCCCATCCAAATACTCTGAACTTTTCACCCACATCGCCTAAGGACATGACATCTTCGGTAGCACCATCTATCTGCTGCCCGTTCCGGTCTATGGTGGCGATCAAATTATCTACTTTTTTACTTCCTGCATACATGATGGCTTCCCAGTTCTGTCCTTCCTGTAATTCTCCATCTCCGTGAAGGCTGTAAATAAGATGTTTGTCTCCATTGAGTTTTTTAGCCTGGGCAGCTCCTATCGCCACAGACATGCCCTGGCCTAAGGATCCTGAGGCGATCCTAACTCCGGGTAATCCCTCATGAGTGGTAGGGTGTCCCTGTAACCGGGAATTAAGCAATCTGAATGTATTCAATTCCTTAACGGGAAAGTAACCTTTACGGGCCAGCACACTGTAAAAAACTGGGGAGATATGGCCATTGGAAAGAAAGAAAATATCTTCCCCGATACCATCCATGGAAAATTTTTCCTTGAGTTCCATTACTTCGTAATACAGGGCCACAAAAAATTCTGTGCATCCAAGGGATCCCCCCGGATGTCCTGAGTCTACTTTGTGTACCATACGCACAATGTCTCTGCGTACCTGAACAACGATCTCTTCTAGTTCTTGCAATGTTGGCATAATTTTATTGTTAATTTTCGTGCTAAATGTAACGGCAATCTTTGGCTTCTACAAGGGGAGTTATTATATTTTATCAACGGGAACACGGCCTGTGAACTTTATTTTTTTGTTAAGGAAAATCTATACCGCGTTACCTATCTTTGCGTACTCAATTAGCTATTTGCAATTTTCATTACTACATACAGATCCTTCAACCAAGGCACGGGCCGGTGAAATGATTACCGACCATGGTACAATCAAAACACCCATTTTTATGCCCGTAGGTACGGTGGCTACTGTAAAAGGGGTACATCAGAAAGAATTGCGGGAAGAAATAGATCCGGACATTATTCTGGGGAACACCTATCACCTGTATTTACGACCCGGTACGGAAATAATTCGCAAAGCCGGGGGGTTACATGCCTTTATGGGATGGGACAGGAATATTTTGACGGATAGTGGAGGGTATCAGGTGTATTCACTTTCAGCGAACATAAAGATCAGGGAAGAAGGAGTAAAATTCAAGTCGCACATAGACGGCTCTCTGCATATGTTCACTCCGGAGCGTGTCATGGAGATCCAAAGGACCATAGGGGCAGATATTATCATGGCATTCGATGAATGCACCCCTTATCCTTGCGAATACGACTATGCCAGGAGATCGATGCATATGACCCATAGATGGTTAGATCGTTGTATAACACATCTTAAAAAGACTCCAACGCTGTATGGGTACTCCCAAACCTTCTTTCCCATTGTGCAAGGTTCTACTTTTAAGGACCTCAGAAAAATGTCTGCTGAGTATATCGCCGGAGTAGGAGCTGAGGGGAACGCTATTGGCGGCCTTTCTGTTGGGGAACCTGCGGAAGAAATGTACGCCATGACAGAAGTAGTATGTGATATTTTACCGGAAGATAAGCCCCGCTATTTGATGGGAGTGGGAACACCTATAAATATATTGGAGAACATTGCCCTGGGGATCGATATGTTCGATTGTGTGATGCCCACACGAAATGGACGTAACGGGATGTTATTCACGGCGCATGGAACCATCAATATCAAGAATAAAAAGTGGGAAGACGATTTTTCTCCCATAGACAAACATGGCCCTACCTTTGTAGACCGGGAATATTCCAAGGCCTATTTACGCCATCTTTTTGCGGCCAATGAATATTTGGGAAGGCAAATAGCCACCATTCATAACCTTGGTTTTTATATGTGGTTGGTACGTGAGGCCAGAAAGCATATTTTAGCAGGAGATTTTGGGACCTGGAAGGCCATGATGGTAAAACAAATGGATAAACGCCTGTAATGTTAAAGATCCTAGATTGGTATATTCTAAAGCGCTATCTCCTCACTTTCGGGGTGATGCTTCTTTTGTTTGTGCCAATAGGCATTATGCTGAACCTGGCGGAGCAGATCGGAAAAATGATAGATAATGAAGCTCCCTTAAATGAGATCCTTATCTACTATATGAATTTTACCATTTATATTGGAAACCTTCTCTTCCCCATTTTTCTCTTTCTCTCTATCATCTTTTTTACCTCCAAACTGGCAAATAATACAGAGATCGTGGCCATATTGAGCTCTGGTGTCTCCTATGGCCGATTTTTAAGGCCCTATTGGATAGGAGCTTCCATGGTGGCTGTGTTAATGTTCTTTATGAGCATGTTTATAGTGCCAAATGCCAGTATTGGTTACCACGAATTCAAGTTTAAATATCTAAAAAGGTCGAAACAGGATAGGGTTACAAGCAATATCTTTAATCAGCTCAATGAAAACGACTTTATCTATGTAAGCAGTTTTGACCCGGATAGGCAGATAGGCTATAACTTCACCTTTGAACACTTCGATGAGAACAACCAACTGTCAGAAAAGATCAGTGCAGGGAATATAAGATGGGTCTCAAAAGACAGCGTCTACCGGCTTACGAGTTACACAAACAGGAAGTTGGTGGGAAAGGAAGAAATCTTGGTCACTAAACGCAGGCTCGACACCATTTTTGATTTTAAAATAGACGATCTAACCCCTGTTTCTTACGTGGCAGAGACAAAAAATCTCTTCGAACTCAACAAGTTTATTAACGTACAGCGAAAAAAAGGAGCCTCTAATATTAATACCTATATACTGGTAAAATACAAGCGATGGGCTTTACCCATTACAGCATTTATTCTTACCATTATTGGGGTGGCTGTTTCTTCGGTAAAACGCAGAGGAGGGATGGGGGTCAACCTTGCCTTTGGTATTGGAGTAGCCTTTATCTACATCTTTTTTGACAAGGTCTTTGGCACACTAGCGGAGCAATCTGGCTTTTCTCCTTTGCTGGCGGTGATCATTCCTAATCTGGCCTTTGGCGTACTTGGATTCTACCTTCTTCAGAATGCAAAACGATAATTTAAAGAATTACCTGCTCCTTCACTTCATTGTCTTTATCTGGGGATTTACCGCAGTTTTAGGAAAACTGATCACTATTGAGGCCCTTCCCCTGGTGTGGTATCGCATGTTCTTAGCAGCATTTTGTATCCTGATCTACATAGGATTCAAGAAATTTTCATTAAAGGTCCCGTTAAAGACTTTGTTGATCCTGCTTGTAGCCGGGATCGTCATCGCTCTGCATTGGATCACCTTTTTTGGTGCCATTAAGGTCTCGAACGTTTCAGTGGCCCTGGCCACGATGGCCACAGGGGCATTTTTTGGATCCCTACTGGAGCCTTTGTGGTATGGAAGAAAGATCATTGGCTATGAGGTGGTTTTTGGCTTAATTGTGATCACTGGCTTGTATTTTATGTTCAATGTAAACACAGCATATTCCCTGGGGATCATTTTGGCACTTATTTCTGCACTGCTTGGCGCTATTTTCACACTGATTAATGGCCAATTGATAAAGACCTATAAGCCATCGATCATCGGATTCTATGAGCTGTCGAGCGGCATGATCTTTATTACCTTCTACATTCTTTTTCAAACAGGATTTAGCGTTGACTTCTTTGACCTGAGTGCGTCAGATTGGGGATATTTGTCTATCCTGGCAACCATTTGTACCGCCTATGCCTTTATCGCTTCTGTAAAGATCATGCGATTTATTAGTCCGTATACGGTATTACTTACAGTAAATCTGGAACCGGTTTATGGAATACTATTAGCCTATGCCATCTTTGGAGAGAGTGAAAAAATGAATGGCATGTTCTACACCGGGGCCGTTATTATTTTACTTACGGTAATTGCTAATGGGTATTTGAAGAACAGGTCACGATTAAAAAGAAAAGGCTAGCCAAAAGGTTCCCATTAATATTTTATATTTGTGTGCCGAAATAAACGAAACGAACACTAGATGGAATATTTGGATTTTGAACTTCCCATTAAAGAATTGGAAGAACAATTAGAGAAATGTCAGGTGATAGGGGAGGAGAGTGATGTAGACGTTACCGAGACCTGCAAACAGATCGAACAAAAGCTGTCCGAGACCCGCAAAGCAATCTACAAGAATCTAACTGCCTGGCAACGGGTTCAGTTATCAAGGCATCCCAACAGACCGTATACCCTGGATTATATACGCGCCATTTGCGGAGAAACTTTTTTGGAACTACACGGAGACAGAAATGTAAAGGACGATAAGGCGATGATTGGCGGATTGGGAAAGATAGGCGATCAGAGCTATATGTTTATAGGCCAGCAAAAAGGCTATAATACAAAGACAAGACAATTCCGAAATTTTGGAATGGCCAATCCGGAAGGATACCGGAAAGCACTCAGATTGATGAAATCTGCTGAGAAGTTTGGAATACCTGTAGTTTGTTTAATTGATACTCCCGGTGCTTATCCCGGGATAGAGGCTGAAGAACGGGGCCAGGGAGAGGCCATAGCCAGGAACATACTTGAAATGACCCGACTTAAAGTTCCTATTATTGTAGCAATCATAGGAGAAGGTGCCTCAGGAGGTGCATTGGGGATTGGCGTTGGGGACAAGGTTTTAATGCTGGAAAATACCTGGTATTCTGTGATCTCTCCAGAATCTTGTTCTTCTATTCTTTGGAGGAGCTGGGAATACAAGGAAATTGCCGCCGATGCCCTGAAACTTACAGCTACGGACATGAAAAAATTAAAGCTTATTGACGAGATTGTGAAAGAACCGGAAGGCGGAGCACATTCTAACCGGGAGAAGACTTTCGAAATCGTCAAAAATAAAATTTCCAAGCATTACGAAGAACTTAAAAAGTTATCACCAAAGGAGTTGGTCAAAATGCGAATGGAGAAATATGCCGATATGGGTGTTTTTAGTGGATAAAACGCTGGCTTCAAAGCTTCAACGAAAACCGAAGTTATTCCACTTCGGTTTTTTTATGTTATCAACACAAATTCGTAACTTATCAACAACCCAATTGTTGATGACCCGTTAATATCGCAAATCCATTTTTAAATGTTAACTTAAGGGTAATGCATACTTTAGCAGCCATGGAGAAACCAAATCCGGTTATAGGGCATAAAATTAGTAAATCTTCCCTCATCACTTTAGAAAAAGGAAAGATACCACCTCAAGCTGTTGATTTAGAGGAGGTTGTGCTTGGTGCCATGATGATAGACAAGAAGGGAGTGGATGAAGTAATAGATATCCTACATCCCGATGTCTTCTATAAGGACGCGCATAGATTTATATATGAAGCTATCTTCAAATTGTTTGAAAGTTCTGAACCGGTCGATTTATTAACCGTTTCTGCCCAATTACGAAAAGAAGGCAGGTTGGATCAGGTGGGAGGCGATTTTTATCTCATAAAACTGACCCAAAAAGTGGCCAGTTCGGCCCATATTGAATTCCATGCCCGTATCATCCTTCAGAAATATATTCAGCGTAGTTTAATAAAGATCTCAAGTGAGATCATTGAAGATGCTTACAATGAGTCTACTGACGTTTTTGACCTCCTGGATACTGCAGAAGCAAAACTATATGAAGTAACCCAGGGAAATCTAAAACGCTCCGCAGAAACAGCTCAAAATTTGGTCATACAGGCTAAGAAAAAGATAGAGGAAATATCTAATAAGGATGGCTTAAGTGGTATTCCATCCGGATTTGATAAGGTGGATAGGTTAACTTCAGGATGGCAACCGAGCGACTTGATAATCATTGCTGCAAGACCAGGTATGGGTAAGACAGCACTTACTCTTTCCATGGCGAGAAACATGGCTGTGAATTCTAATATTCCTGTAGCCTTCTTTTCCCTGGAGATGTCTTCTGTTCAATTAATAACCCGGCTTATCTCATCAGAAACTGGTTTATCTTCAGAAAAACTTCGTACAGGAAGACTGGAGAAACACGAATGGGAACAGTTGAATGTTAAGGTAAAAGCACTGGAAACAGCTCCCTTGTTCATAGATGACACTCCATCATTATCCATCTTTGACCTTAGAGCCAAAGCCAGAAGATTAGCTTCTCAACACAAGATAAAACTTATCGTCTTAGACTACCTTCAACTCATGACCGCTGGTGGAAGTCAAAAAGGAGGGAACAGGGAACAGGAAATCTCCACCATCTCCCGAAATCTCAAGGCCCTGGCAAAAGAGCTCAATATCCCTGTTATTGCGCTTTCCCAGTTATCACGGGCCGTAGAAACACGTGGGGGTAGTAAGCGTCCCATCCTTTCCGACTTGCGGGAATCTGGTGCTATTGAACAGGATGCGGATATTGTTTCCTTTATCTACAGACCGGAATACTATAAAATTGACGAATGGGACGATGAAGAGCGGACCCCAACCCAAGGGCAGGCAGAATTCATTGTTGCCAAGCACAGGAACGGCGGCTTAGATAATATTAGGTTAAAGTTCATTGGACAACTCGGTAAATTTGATAACTTGGATGACTTTGATTCACCTTTCGAATTTCAGTCAAAAATGAATGCCGATGGGGATAATCCGTTTATTACCAAAAACCTTCCGAATGCGGATGAAGCTTTTGGAAGTGCAATGAACGACAATCCAGATCTAGACGCGGATGACAACGAAGTGCCGTTTTAAGAACAATAACAACTATTCTTCATTTTCAATATCATTTCTATTTCCTTTTTTGAAAAAGTATTTCATTTTAGGAGGTATACTTCTGTGCTGCCATTTTACCTCTATGGCCTCCATGATCCTTATACCCATGGATGCCGAAAGTCAGGAAAACCATTTAAAGGCCTATGGGATCACCTTCTGGATCCTTACCAAAGAACAAAAGGTACAGTGGTTATTGAATTACCGTGGCGGTTCCTTTCTGTTGCCCGATGGGGAGGCAATTAGAAGTGAATGTCAGATACGCGGTGTATCCTATGAGGTGATTTCTGATGCTCAGGCAGAGGCTATTTTAGATGGGATCGCCAGTCCGTCACAGAATCAGGAGGCAGTTATCCTGGAAAAAGCGCCTAAGATTGCCGTGTATAGTCCAAAAGAAAATCAACCCTGGGACGATGCCGTAACTATGGTACTGACTTATGCCGAAATTCCCTATGCAACGGTATATGATGAGGAGGTATTAGATGATCAGTTGGCACTCTATGATTGGTTGCATCTGCATCATGAAGACTTTACAGGGCAGTACGGAAAATTCTACCAGGCGTATCGTTCACAACCCTGGTATATTGAAGGGAAACTCAATGCAGAGGCCCTGGCTTCCAAATTAGGTTACTCCAAAGTATCTGAAGAAAAGGGAGCCGTAGCCTTAAAGATCAGGAATTACGTAATAGGGGGAGGTTTTATGTTTGCCATGTGTTCTGCTACGGATAGTTTTGATATTGCCCTGGCAGCTCAGGGAGTGGATATTTGCGAGCCTATGTTCGACGGAGATCCCTCGGAGCCCAACTACCAAAGCAAATTAAATTTTGGAAATACGTTCGCCTTTGAGAATTTTAGCCTGGAACGGAATCCGCTTCGCTATGAGTTCTCTTCTATAGATATGACCAACAAGCGCAGGAGCGTGCCAAGGGAGTCGGATTATTTTTCCTTAATGGATTTCTCTGCCAAATGGGATCCGGTTCCTACCATGCTATGTCAGAACCACACCTCTTTGGTTAAGGGTTTTATGGGGCAAACAACGGCATTTGAAAGGAGCGAGATAAAACCAACGGTATTGGTACTGGGAGAAAATAAACTCAACAGCGAGGCACGTTATATACATGGTATCAAAGGAAAAGGATTTTTCACCTTTTATGGCGGGCATGATCCGGAAGACTATCAGCATCGTGTAGGGGACCCCAAGACCGAATTGGAATTACACCCTAATTCTCCCGGATACAGGCTTATATTAAATAATGTTTTGTTCCCTGCTGCACGAAAGAAGAAGCAAAAAACTTAGGAAAGGCTTTTCAACAAATTTTCAAGAATAATTTCCACTCCAAATTGGTCATTGCCGCCGGTTTTGAATTTAGCGGCCTTAAGTACATTGGGATGCGCATTAGCCATGGCAAAACTGTAATCGGAAAGGGCCATCATCTCCAGATCGTTATTATAATCGCCAAATACCAGGGTCTCAGAAGGGCCAATGCCCAATTGATCCTGAATTTTTTGCAGCGCATACCCCTTATGAGCGTTTCTATCTGAAATATCTACCCAATGCTGCCCGGAGATCTTCACCATGAGTTTTTCTTCAAAGGACTCAACCAGCGGATAAATATACTTTTCCGAACTGACAAAATGGTAAACAGCTATCTTCATAACCTCATCTTTGAAGGTATGCAGGTCCTCTATGATCTCAAATTCCGTATAGTATTCCTTTAAAACACTTAGGAATTCCTTAGAATGACCTGCAACAAAAGCGTTATTCCTGGCGCAAAGTACGGGATGAACTTCTGCAGAGTCTTTTAGGGATTCCAGAATGGTATTTTTTACAGAGGCGTTCAAAGGGGTTGAAATGATCTCCCGATCGCCATACATGGCTAGTCCGCCGTTTTCCGCGATCACATAGATCTTTTCCCGGATAGGATGCAATTTGGAAACTATACTGTTGTATTGCCTTCCACTGGCTGCTGCAAATAGGATACCTTTAGAACTTAGAGCCTCATAGATATCATAAAAACGACTGCTTACTTCATGATGGGGGTTTAGCAAGGTGCCATCCATATCGGTCACCACTAATTTTATTCCGGAAAGATCTACCAATTCATCTATTTTAGGCTACAAAGGTATTTTTAATGTTTAATTTCTTGGCATCTTTGGTAAAGTTTTCTAATTAACAAAAAAGGACAAGGATGTTGATGTTTCAAAAGGAGATGATGCTACCCCCTTACAAGAGAGGACTTCATCTTATCACAGAATTAATAGTGTCGGAGTTTGAAGAACTTAAGCGGATAGAAGTTGGAATGGCTCAGATTTTTATAAAACACACCTCTGCGAGCTTAACGATCAATGAAAATGCAGACCCTACGGTGAGAAGCGATTTTGAAAAACATTTGAATGTAATGGTACCCGAAAATGCGCCTTATTTTATACACACCTATGAAGGCTTGGATGATATGCCCGCCCATATAAAAGCCTCTCTCATGGGGTCTTCTGTGATCATTCCTGTTTCCAAAGGCTCTTTCAATTTGGGTATATGGCAGGGTATTTATTTATGTGAGCACAGGAATAAAGCAGCCGGCAGGCACCTGATTATATCTGCCTGGGGTCTGTAACTTCTCACAAAGGCGTAAAGATATACTGAAGTAGCGCTATCCTTTGGATTTAATATGCTAATTAAGATCAGGTATTGACCTTATTTCTCACTGAAAATGAGTACTTTAAGGATAATTAACCAATTAAAACCAACCGAAATGAAAACAACTTTGAAACTAGTATTAGTTGTACTACTCATTCCTGTAGTACTTGTCTCACAAAAACCCGAGTCCCAGTATATTGAATGGAGGGGAAATGATTCCATAGCCAATGCAATGGTTTGGAGGGGAATGGACCATTTGATGAACGTTGAAAATGAAAAAGCGTTCACCTTTATGCAAGCAGCGGTCGCTAAAGATCCAAGTTTGTTTGCCCCTCATGTAGTTTTAGCTAATTTGTCCTGGGGGGATGTAAGAAGTCATCACATAGCCGAAGCCAAGAGGCTGGTTGATGGAAAGAACGAAGTATCACAGATGTTTGTATCCCTGTTGGACGTGGATCGTCAGGCAGCGGATGCTGCTGCTCAACGACATGCAATATGGACAAAAATGTATGAATTGGCCTATGATGGCGGATTTGTTAACTATGTATATGCAAGGTCTATCCCTGATACGGCCGCAAGAATCATGGAACTGGAAAAACTTGGTGCCAAGCTAGAGAAGGCAGGAAGGAATAATGGACATATTCATAACAATCTGGCATATACATATTATGCAGAGGGAGATAAAATAAAAGCAAAAGCACATTTGGATAAATACATGGAGTTACGTCCTGAAGGATATAATTCTTATGATTCAATGGCAGAGTTCTACTATAATGAAGGGGATATGGAAAAATCCTTGAGCTACTATCAGGAAGCAAGAGAGCATTATCCCTGGGCAATGAATGCAGTCAATATGGTAAAAGATATTGAAGGAAAGATGTCTGAAAAAGCAAAAACGGAAAAGTAATTAATATACTACCTGTGCTTCCCCAACCAAGGTTGACAAAAAAAATCCCGCTAACTTAGCGGGATTTTCTTTGGCGAGATTTATTTTGAAATTTTATTTTACCTTATCAACTACTGCTTTAAAGGCGTCCGGATGATTCATAGCCAAATCGGCAAGAACCTTTCTGTTCAGCTCAATATTATTGGCCTTTACCTTCCCCATAAACTGAGAATAAGACATCCCGTGAATTCTGGCTCCTGCGTTGATACGTGTGATCCACAGTGAACGGAAATTTCTTTTCTTGTTTCTACGGTCCCTGTAGGCGTATACCATTGCTTTTTCAACGGCATTTTTTGCAACGGTCCAAACATTTTTACGCCTTCCAAAGTATCCTTTGGCAAGCTTCATTACTTTTTTTCTTCTGGCTCTTGAAGCCACTGAATTTACTGATCTTGGCATTTTTTCTTTTGTTTTTTTGTAGCAGGCGGCTTGTTATTTTAAAGCACTTTACAGGCCCAACTCCACGGTTATTACTATGTACCTTGTGTTGCGTTTATTTCAATCGCAACTGTAGCTTAATGTTATCCGCATCGGCTTCATGTACCAATCCGGAATGGGTTAAGCGTAGCTTACGCTTTTTACTTTTTTTAGTCAGAATATGACTTTTAAAAGCGTGCTTTCTTTTGATCTTTCCAGAACCAGTAAGCTTAAACCGCTTTTTGGCACTAGATTTTGTTTTCATTTTAGGCATTGTTCCTTTTTATTAATTTATCTCGCTTTCGTACTCTTATTTTTTTGTTTTGGGAGCAATGAACATCGTCATTCTCTTTCCTTCCAATCTTGGCATTTGTTCTACCTTTCCAAATTCCTCTAACTCCTGGGCCAACTTCAACAATAGAATTTCACCTTTATCCTTGTAAACAATAGACCTTCCTTTGAAAAAGACGTAGGCCTTTAGTTTTGCACCTTCTTTCAGGAACTTTTCGGCATGTTTCTTTTTAAAATCGTAATCGTGGTCGTCCGTATTTGGTCCAAATCTAATTTCCTTGACGATTACTTTGGTGGCCTTGGCCTTCATTACCTTCTCTCGCTTTTTTTGCTCGTAAAGGAATTTCTTGTAATCTATGACCTTACAAACCGGTGGGTCTGCGTTTGGAGAGATTTCAACCAAATCCAAGCCTAGTTCTTCTGCTTTCTCAAGGGCATCCTTTATAGAGAACACCCCCATCTCTACGTTATCTCCTACCAAACGTACATTTGGTGATAAGATCTTTCCGTTGATTTTGTGAGGGTTTTTATTTTCCCTTCTAGGTTGGGGCTTAAATCTTCTTCGTATTGCTATGGCTACTTAATTTTAGTTAAACTTTATTTTTGTCGTTAAAACGACTTTAAGGTACTATTTATTTCTTTTTCAACCAAGAGGGCAAAATCTGCCAGGGTAATTGTACCAAGGTCTTCGCCTCCATGCCTTCGAACAGACAGGGTTTCTTTCTCTTCTTCATTTTCTCCGACGATTAGCATAAATGGAATTTTGTTCATTTCTGCTTCCCGGATTTTCTTCCCTACTGTCTCATTTCTACTATCAACGAGCGCGCGAATTTCGTGATTTTCTAGGGATTTTAAAACTTTTTCAGCATATTTTTCATGTTTCTCACTGACAGGTAATACAATAGCCTGATCAGGAATCAACCATAGAGGGAAGTTGCCCCCCGTGTGTTCTAGAAGCAATGCCACAAAACGTTCCATACTTCCAAACGGAGCCCTATGGATCATCACTGGTCTGTGAAGTTCATTATCACTGCCTTTATAGGAAAGATCAAAACGTTCCGGCAGGTTGTAGTCTACTTGTATTGTGCCTAATTGCCAATTCCTACCCAACGCATCTTTTACCATAAAGTCGAGCTTAGGCCCATAGAAAGCGGCTTCTCCCGGGACAATCTGATAGTTGAGTCCTTTTTCTTCTGCAGCATTTATGATGGCCTGTTCTGCCTTCTCCCAATTTTCTGCAGAGCCAATGTATTTCTCTGGCTTTTCCAGATCCCTAACAGAAACCTGGGCCGTAAAATGATCAAATCCCAAGGAGCCCAGCACGTACAAAGAAAGGTCGATCACATTTTTGAATTCTTGATCCAACTGATCCTGGGTGCAGAAAATATGAGCATCGTCTTGCGTAAACC